>NZ_JBYRFX010000555.1:0-13783 GCF_057815775.1 Inquilinus sp. | reverse complement strand
GACGAGCGGCCGGCGGTGTTCGACGAGCTGCTGGGCTTCACCGACCTCAAGCGCTTCACCGGCCGTCTCGCCGGCAAGCTGTCCGGCGGCATGAAGCAGAAGCTCGGCCTGGGCTGCGCCCTGCTGCGCAAGCCGCGCCTGTTGCTGCTGGACGAGCCGGGGGTCGGCGTCGACCCGATCTCGCGCCGCGAGCTGTGGGGCATGGTGCAGGATTTGACCCGCGAGGGCATCGGCGTGGTGTGGTCGACCGCCTATCTCGACGAGGCCGAGAAATGCGACCGGGTGCTGCTGCTGAACGAAGGCAAGCTGCTGTATGAGGGCGAGCCGGCCGGGCTGACCGGGCGGGTCGAGGGCCGGGTGTTCCGGCTGAGCGGGGTCGAAGGCCGCCGCCGGCAGGTGCTGGCCACGATGCTGGACCAGCCCGGCGTGATCGACGGCGTGATCCAGGGCACCGCGATCCGGCTGGTGACCAAGGCGGCGGACCATCCTCCGGCCCCGCCCGAAGGGGCTGGCGCCGAAGCGACGGTCGCGCCGGCGCCGCCGCGCTTCGAGGACGCCTTCGTCGACATCCTCGGCGGCGGCCCGGGCGGCCGGTCGAAGCTGGCCGAGGCCCGGCAGACACTGCCGCCGCGCGATGGCCCGGTGATCGAGGCGCGCGGCCTGACCAAGCGCTTCGGCGACTTCACCGCGGCCGACGACATCAGCTTCGACATCCCGCGCGGCGAGATCTTCGGCCTGCTCGGGCCGAACGGCGCCGGCAAGTCGACCACCTTCAAGATGCTGTGCGGGCTCTTGAAGCCGACGGCGGGGGAGGGACGGGTGGCCGGCTTCGACCTGCGCCGCGACGCCGCCGCGGCACGCAACCGCCTGGGCTACATGGCGCAGAAATTCTCGCTCTACGGCGATCTCAGCGTGGCGCAGAACCTCGCCTTCTTTGCCGGGGTCTATGGGCTGGACCGGCGCCGCGCCCGGCAGCAGGCCGAACTGATGACCGGGATCTTCGAATTCGGCGACCAGCTGTCGCGTTCCGCCGGCACCCTGCCGCTCGGCTTCAAGCAGCGGCTGGCCCTGGCCTGCGCCGTGATGCATGAGCCCGAGGTGCTGTTCCTGGACGAGCCGACCTCCGGCGTCGACCCGATCAGCCGGCGCGAGTTCTGGACCCACATCAACGGCCTGGTTGAGACCGGGGTGACCGTGCTGGTCACCACCCATTTCATGGACGAGGCGGAGTACTGCGACCGGATCTCGCTGATCTATCGCGGCCGCTCGATCGCGCTCGGCTCGCCGGACGAGCTCAAGGCCAAGGTGGCGGACAAGGACAATCCCGACCCGACCATGGAAGACGCCTTCATCGCCCTGGTCGAAGCCTCGGATGCGAAGGCGGAGGCGGCATGAGCGCCGCCACCCAGGCCAGCCGCGCCGACCGCCTCCGCCGCTTCGGGGCGCTGATGCGGAAGGAGGGGCGGCAGATCCTGCGCGATCCGTCGAGCCTGCTGATCGCCGTGGTGCTGCCGGTGCTGCTGCTGTTCCTGTTCGGCTATGCCCTGTCGCTCGACGCCGACCACACCAAGATCGGCATCGCGGTGGAAAGCCCCAGCCCGGCGGCGCGCGACCTGGCGGCCAGCTTCCAAGGCTCGCGCTATTTCGACGCCCGCATCGGCACCGACCGGCGGCAATTCGCCGAAGACCTGGTGACCAACCGGATCAAGGGCATCATCGTCATCCCGGAGACCTTCACCGCAGCACAGGCCCAGCCCGGCGGAGCGCCGCAGATCCAGGTGCTGGTCGACGGCACCGATCCCAACACCGCCAATTTCGTGCTGGCCTATGCCCAGGGCGTGCTCGCCAGCTGGCAGGCGATGGACGCGGCCGGGTCGGGTGGCAGTGGCCTGCCTGCGATCGATGTCGAGCAGCGGGTCTGGTTCAACCAGGAGCTGGTCAGCCGCAACGTGCTGGTGCCCGGCGCCATCGCCATCGTCATGACCATGATCGGCACTCTGCTGACCGCGCTGGTGGTGGCGCGGGAGTGGGAGCGGGGGACGATGGAGGCGATGATGGCGACGCCGGTGACGTCGCTGGAACTGCTGGCCGGCAAGATCCTGCCCTATTTCCTGCTCGCCCTGGCCTCGCTGACCCTGTGCGTCGTCGTCACCGTGTTCCTGTTCGGGGTGCCGTTCCGCGGCTCGGTCCTGGCGCTGTACCTGGTCTCCGCCGCCTTCCTGTGTCCGGCGCTCGGCCTCGGCCTGGTGATCTCCGCCGCCACCAAGAACCAGTTCCTGGCGTCGCAGCTGGCCCTGGTCGCCGGCTTCCTGCCGTCCTTCCTGCTGTCGGGCTTCCTGTTCGAGATCAACTCGATGCCGGTGGTGATCCAGTGGATCACCGTCATCATCCCGGCGCGCTACTACATCCCGGCGCTGCAGACCGTGTTCCTGGCCGGGGACATCTGGCCGCTCTACCTCCGCAGCATCGCCGTGCTGCTGGTCGAGGGGGCGGTGCTGTTCACTTTGGCGGCGCGGCTGAGCCGGAAGAGGCTGGTCTGAGATGTGGCGCCGACTGAGAGCCCTGATCGTCAAGGAACTGCTGGCGGTGCTGCGCGACCCGCGCAGCCGGATGATCCTGATCGTGCCGCCGATCCTGCAGCTGTTCGTCTTCGCCTATGCCGCGACCATGGAGGTGAAGAACGCCGACCTCGCCCTGCTGGACCGCGACCGCGGCGCCTGGAGCCAGGAGCTGGTGAACCGCATCGACGGCACCCCGACCTTCAGCACCATCCGGGTGGTGGAGACGCCGGAGGCGCTGCGCCGGGCGATCGACCTGCAGCAGGTGCTGGTGGCGGTCGAGATCGGGCCCAGCTTCTCACGTGATGTCGCCGCCGGCCGCCCGGCCGACCTGCAGGTCATCCTCGACGGCCGCCGGTCCAACGCCTCGCAGCTCGCCGGCGCCTACCTCTCGCAGATCGTGAGCAGCCTTGCCGCCGATGCGGCCAGCCCGAGCGGCGTGTCGACGCGGCCGGAGCCGGCGGTGCCGCGCTTCTGGTTCAACCCGGGATTGGACACGCAATGGTTCATGGTGCCGAACCTGATCGCCGTGATCGCGGTGCTGATCGGGCTGATCGTCACCGGCCTGTCGATCGCGCGGGAGCGGGAGCTGGGCACCTTCGACCAGCTGCTGGTGTCGCCGCTGCGGGTGCATGAGATCCTGATCGGCAAGACGGTGCCGTCGCTGCTGATCGGTTTCGTCCACTGCACGGTCTACCTGCTGGCGGCGCTGTTCTGGTTCGGGCTGCCGCTGCGCGGGGCGCTGCCGATGTTCTACACCGGCGTGTTCTTCTACCTGCTGGCCCTGATCGGCATCGGGCTGTTCATCTCGTCGCTGTCGGCGACGCAGCAGCAGGCGATCCTGGGATCGTTCCTGTTCATGATCCCGGCGACGCTGATGTCGGGCTTCGCCACGCCGATCGACAACATGCCGGGCTGGCTGCAGCCGGTGACCTATCTCAACCCGCTGCGCTATTTCATCATCATCGTCCGCGGCGTGTTCCTGAAGGGATTGCCGCTGGACGAGATGCTGCGCAACACCGTGCCGTTGGCGCTGATCGCCCTGGTGACGCTCAGCGCTGCCGCGTGGATGTTCCGGCGACGGATGGAATAGCCGCGGCTTACGGCTGCGGCACGGTCCGGTTGTACGGGTCCTGGCCGTCTTCGACGGTCGGCTGGGTCCGCGACTGCACGGCGGGGGTCGGGTTGTGGACCGACAGGTTGAAATTGTCGTTCAGGCCGCCGCCCTGCGAACAGCCGGCCAGTGCCAGGACGGCGAAGATCGCGGGGAAAAGTGCCGTTGCCGGGCGTTGCATGACCTGACTCCTCGGATGAGCTCTTGTTGTGAAACGATGGTGATTCATAGGTGGGATCGAGCTCTCACGATACGATCCCTCGACCGGCGGCGATGTGCAATGCCGCATCGCGAAAGCGCCGCTTGCGAATCAGCTTCCCGCTTCGGCTCGTGTGGCCGGATTGCACCCAAACAATTGATTTATTTCGGTTCTGTGGAAACGCCGATACGCTGGGGGTCATAAAGATCGGCGGAGGCCGGGCAGGGCCGCCCGTGATCCCGCGGGGGCCATTCCATGCGCACCGACGACAGTTCCACGATCGACGATGCCGGCGCCGCCATCGCTCCGCCGCGCGGCGGGTCGGCGTTGCAGCCGGTGGCGGCCGGGCTGCTGGCCGCCGTCGTCGGCTTCGCCAGCGCCTTCACCATCGTGCTGCAGGGCCTGGCCGCCGCCGGCGCCACCCCGGCCCAGGCGGCGTCGGGGCTGGCCGCGGTCTGCATCGGCCAGGGGCTGCTGGCGATCGGCCTGTCGCTGCGGTCGAAGCTGCCGATCAGCATCGCCTGGTCGACCCCCGGCGCCGTGCTGCTGATCGCGACCGGCGCACCGGCTGGCGGCTTCCCGGTCGCGGTCGGCGCCTTCCTGGTGGCCGCCGCGCTGGTGGTTGCGGCCGGGCTGTGGCGCCCGTTCGGCCGGCTGGTCACCGCGATCCCGGTGCCGCTGGCCAGCGCCATGCTGGGCGGGGTGCTGCTCGACCTCTGCCTCGCCCCGGCCCGGGCGGTCGGCGCCATGCCGATGCTGGCCGTGCCCGTGGTCCTGGTCTGGGCGCTGACCTGGCGCTTCGCCCGGCTCTACGCCGTGCCGGCCGCGGTGGTGGTGGCGGTGGTGCTGATCCTGCTGACCACGGCGGTGCCGCCCGCCGCCTTCGCCCATCTGTGGCCCGAACCGGCCTTCACCGCCCCGGTCTTCTCGGCCGGCGCGATCATCGGCATCGGCGTGCCGCTGTTCATCGTCACCATGGCGTCGCAGAACGTCCCCGGCCTGGCGGTGCTGAACGCCAATGGTTACCGCCCTGCGGTCGGACCGCTGTTCGTCGCCACCGGGCTGACCAGCGCCGTGACCTCGGTATTCGGCGGCCATGCGGTCAACCTGTCGGCGATCACCGCGGCGCTGTGCGCCTCGCCCGAAGCGCATCCCGACCCGGCGCGGCGCTGGCCGGCGGCGGTGGTGGCCGGCGCCACCTATGTCGTGGTCGGCCTGTTCGCCGGCTTCGCCGCCGCCTTCATCGCCGCGTCGCCGCCGCTGCTGATCCAGGCGGTGGCCGGGCTGGCGCTGCTCGGCAGCCTCGGCGGCGCCCTGTCCTCGGCGCTGGCGCGGGAGGAGGAGCGGCTGCCGGCGATCGTCACCTTCGTCACCACCGTCTCCGGCCTGTCGCTGTTCGGCATCGGCGCCGCGTTCTGGGGCCTGCTGGCCGGCGGCGCCATGCTGGCGCTGGCCAGGCTGAGGCCGGCCGCCTTGCCATCATAATGCCGGAACCGGGGTGTCTCTGGACAGCACCGTTCCAGACCATGGATTCACCGTGAAGCCCCTGTTGCCCCTCTGCGCCGCCCTTCTCGCCGGCCTGTCCGCGTCAGCCGGGCGGGCGGACGAGATGGTTATCCCAGACGTCACCTATCCCAGCCTGCCCGCGCAGGCGGCTGGGGCCGACGGATTCGTGCCGCCGGGCTGGAAACTGGAGGCGCAGGCCAAGGGCGACCTGAACGGCGACGGCGTCCCCGATCTCGCCATCGTCCTGCATGACGCGGACCCGAAGAACGTCGTCGCCAATGCCGGCGGCCTCGGCGCGGACACGCTGGACACCAACCCGCGAATCCTGGCCGTCGCCTTCGGTCTGAAGGGGGGCGGTGTCTATCACCTGGCGCTTGAAAACCACGCCCTGATCCCGCGCTGGACCGAGCCGACGGTCGAGGACCCGTTCGATGCGGATAGCGGCATCGGCATCGCCCATGGCGCGTTGCATGTGACGCTGGAGTTCTTCGCCGATGCCGGCACCTGGACGACATCGAACACGACCGAGACCTTCCGCTGGCAGAAGGGCGGGTTTGAGCTGATCGGCTACGACCGCACCGAAACCAATCGTGGCAGCGGCGAGATCCAGGGCGTCAGCATCAACTACCCCGCCGGGAAGGCGAAGCGGACCCATGGCGCCACCGACAGCGACAAGGTGGACACCAGCTGGGAAACCCTCCCGGCCCGGCCACCCCTCCGCCTCGACCAGATTGGCGACGGGATGGCCTTCGATCCCAACCAGCCGCCGAAGCGGTAGCGCCGCGCCGAGCGGATCAGTCGCCCAGCCCGGCCTCGATCCCCAGCTGATCCTTCAGCCCGGCCCAGCCCTGCGGCGTGACCTGGATGGCGCGGCTGTCGGCTGGGCGCCGCAGCCAGCCGCGGTGGCAGAGCAGATCGAGGAACTCCACCCCGAGCGGACCGGCCAGATGGTGCTGCCGCTCGGTCCAGTCCAGGCATTGCCGGGCCAGGCCGCGCCGGGTCGGCTGCAACTGGCCGGTGTCGAGGCCCTGGGCGGCGAACCAGTCCCGCCCGGCCGGCGTCAGGTCGAACTGCTTGTCGGCCGCGGCGACGATGAAGCGGCGATCCTGCAGCGCCTGGGTCACGGCCACGCCCAGCCGCCCGGCCAGGTGGTCGTAGCAGCTGCGGGCGAAATGCAAATGCCGAGCCTCGCGGGTCAGCGGCTTGCGCCGCACCGCGTCCGCCGGACCGATGCCCGACAGGGTCTCGATCGCCAGGGCGACATGGGGGCCGGCCAGCCGGTAATAGCGGTGCCGCCCCTCGGTCTCGACCGTCAGCAGCCCGCCGGCCAGCAGCTTGGCCAGATGGGTGCTCGCGGTCTGCGGCGTCACCCCGGCGGCATAGGCCAGCTCCCCCGCCGGCCACGCCCGCCCGTCGATCAGCGCGATCAGCATGCTGGCCCGGGCCGGGTCGGCGATCAGATGGGCGGCGGCGGCGATGTTGGGGCGTGATGTCATGGACGGTCTCCGGCTGGACCACGCCATGCTACTCCCGGGACGGGCGGCATGCTTCGATCCCGATCGAAGCATCGGGCAGGACGGGCGGCCTAGGCTGCAGGCCCATCCGGAACCGGAAGCCCGGCTTCATGCCAGACGGCCTCATGCAAACCAGCGGAATTCTTCAGCGCCGCGTGCTGGCGGCGACCAGCATCAGCTATGTCGTGGTGCTGCTGGACGCGTCGATCGTCAATGTCGCCCTCGACAGCATCGCCGACGGCCTCGCGGCCGGGACAGCGGGGCTGCAATGGGTGGTGAACGCCTACATCCTGGCCTTCGCCAGCCTGCTGCTGACCGGCGGCACGCTGGGCGACCGCTGGGGTGCGCGGCGGGTCTACCTGGCCGGCCTCGCCTTGTTCACCCTGGCCTCGGCGCTGTGCGGCCTCGCCCCCGGCCTCGCCGTGCTGACCCTGGCCCGGGTGCTGCAGGGCATCGGTGCCGCGCTGCTGGTGCCGTGCTCGCTGAAGCTGATCAACCAGGTCTATCCCGACCCGGCCGGTCGGGCCCGGGCGATCGGGCTGTGGATCGGCTTCGGTGGTGTCGCCATGGCGGCCGGCCCGCTGGTCGGCGGGGCGCTGATCGACCTGTTCGGCTGGCGCAGCATCTTCGCCGTGAACGTGCCGATCGGCCTTTGCGGCCTGGTCTTGACCTGGCGGGTCGCCGGCGGTGGCGGCGTGCCGGGCCACCGGTTCGATCTCGCCGGCCAGGCCACCGCGATCCTGGCGCTGGGGTCGCTGATCGGCGTGCTGATCGAAGGCGCAGCGCTGGGCTGGCTGTCGCCGCCGATCCTGGCCGGGATGGCCGTCGGCCTTGCCGCCGGGGCCGCTTTCCTGTGGATCGAGGCGCGCCGGCCGCAGCCGATGCTGCCGCTGTCCTTCTTCCGGAACGGCGTGTTCACAGGATCGACCGTCGCCTCGATGGCGTCGGCCCTGGTGTTCTATGGCCTGCTGTTCGCCTTCAGCCTGTATTTCCAGCAGCAGCGCGGCTACTCCCCGCTCCAGGCCGGGCTCGCCTTCCTGCCGATGACGGCGATGGTGGCGGGCGGCAGCATGCTGTCCGGCCGGTTGGTCGTGGCGTTCGGCCCGCGCCGCTCGATGGGCCTGGCCTTCGCCGGCTACGCCGCCGGGTCGCTCGGCATGATGCTGTTCACGCCGGCGGCGCCCTATTGGCAGGCGGTGCTGCCGATGCTGCTGATCGGCACCGCCTCCGGCTTCGTCTCGCCGGCCGCGACCGCCCCGGCCATGGGGACGGTCGAGGCCAGCCGCGCCGGGGTGGCTGCCGCCGTGCTCAACGCCGCCCGGCAGACCGGGGCGGCGCTCGGCGTCGCGGTGTTCGGCTCGCTGACGGCCGCGATCCACCCGTTCGAGGCCGGCCTGCATGCCGCCCTCTGGGCCGCTGTGGCCGTGTCGCTCACCGCCGCGCTGGTCTGGTGGCTGGCGCTGCGACCGATCGGCGCCCGGCGCAGCGACCTCAGCGCTCGGCCTCGTTGATGCGGTCGAGGAAGGCCAGCACCACGGCATTGAATTGCTCCGGCCGTTGCAGCGGCGCGAAATGGCTGACGCCGGGCAGCCGGATCAGCTCGGCCCCGGGAATGCTGCGGGCGAGGTAATCGGCATGCTCGGGCTTGATGAATTCGTCATGCTCGCTGTGCACGATGGCGACCGGCACCCGAATGGCGGCCAGGTCGTGCGCCGTGTAGTTCGGCTGCGTCTTCATCATCTCGCCGACCGCTTCGACGAAGGGCATGAACTGGTCCGGCGTGGCCGACAGCACCGCGTAGTCCTTGCCGTGCCTGCTGAAGCACCGGTCGATGACCGGGGTGGGCACGAACGGCTTGGTGCCGCTGGGGTCCATGTTGCAGCCGAAGAAGAACACGCCGGCACTGCGTGCCGGGGCCTGCGCCGCCAGGATCAGGGCGACGCACGCGCCGTCGCTCCAGCCCACCATGGCGGCCTTTTCCACCTGCAGCGTATCCATCACGGCCAGGACGTCAGAGGCCATCAGCTCATAGCTGTAGGGCCGGGTGTCGCGCGTGCTGCGGCCATGGCCGCGGCTGTCGACGACCACGACGCGATGACCGGCGGCGACCAGCGCCGGCACCTGGTGGCCCCAATTGCCGCTGTGGCCCAGGCCGCCATGCAGCAGGATCACCGGCGGGCCGGAGCCGAAGGCCGCATACCAGATCCGGGCGCCGTCATGGTCGACATGGCCCTGTCCGGCCGGGGCGGGCAGGGGCGGGGCGCCCTGCGCCTCGAAGGTGCTGAGGTCGTCGTCGTGGACTGCCATGATGCCTCTCCTTACGCCGCCGCGCCTGGCGGCATCGTCTCGAACTCCGGCAGGTCGCCGGCGATGTGGTCCCAGGGCTGGCGGCTGCGCACATTGATCGCCGCGTCCGGTCGGATCACCGACGGGTCGTCCAGCGCGCCGGCATAGAGCGTGACCATGTCGGGGTCGATGTCGCAGGTGCCGAACAGCTGGCTGCCGCAGAGCGGGCAGAAATGGCGGTATGCCGGCAGGCCGCTGCCGCCGGTCAGGGCATAGAAGTGGATTTCGCCCTGCACGGTCATCGCCGCCAGCGGCACGCCGACATAGGTGGAATGGCCGGCACCGCTGGCGCGCTGGCAGCTGCGGCAGTGGCAATGGCCGGTGTAGACGGGATCGGCCGCCACCTCGTAGCGCACCGCGCCGCACAAGCATCCGCCCGTCATCATCGCGTTCTCCCTCTGTCCCAAGCCGTGCCGCTTCGTTCCGCATAGGCCTGATGCCGCTGATGTTGTATAATCGTCGAGGCCGGTGCGAAATCGACATCGCTTCCAATTAAAATAACCGACCTGCCGGCCGAATAAGCTGGGGATGATGCCGATGGCGACAGATGTCCCTTCGCGTTATCCGCCGGGCCCGGCCCGGCAGCGCCGCCATGGCGCGGCTGCGGTTCGCCCGCAAATCCCGCCAACAAATCCCGCCAACAAATCCCGATCGAATTTTTATGTGGTCCGGGCGCCTTATCGCCCTCGATCACACGATTCCGCAGCCTTGCCTGCGGGAAGGAGATTTCGTGCTCGATGTTCTGATGCTCGCCCTGGTCGCGGCGTTCTTCGCCGCCGGCCTGGGCTATGTGCTGCTTTGCGACCGGCTGTGAGGAAACGATGACCTTCGACCTCATCCTCGGCGGCGTGGTGTCCCTGCTTTTGCTCGGCTACCTCATCTACGCCCTGGTCCGACCCGAAAAATTCTGAGCCAGGAAAGCTGAGGCAGCCATGACTCTCAACGGCTGGATCCAGATCGCGCTCTACTGCGTGATCGTCGTCCTTCTGGTGCGCCCGCTCGGCGGGTATATGGCCCGCGTGTTCGAGGGCGAACGCACCTTCCTTTCACCCGTCCTGCGCCCGGTGGAGCGCGTCCTCTATGCCGCTGCCGGTGTGCGCGAGGATCGCGAGCAACACTGGACCGGCTATGCCTTCGCCATGCTGCTGTTCAGCCTGGCGGGCGTCATCCTGCTCTATGCCATGCAGCGCTTCCAGGACATCCTGCCGCTGAACCCGCAGGGCATGATGCCGGTCGAGCCCGGCCTGGCCTTCAACACCGCGGTCAGCTTCGTCAGCAACACCAACTGGCAGTCTTATAGTGGCGAAACCACTATGAGCTACTTCGTCCAGATGGCCGGGCTGACGGTGCAGAACTTCGTCTCGGCCGCCACCGGCATCGCGCTGGCCATCGCGCTCGTCCGCGGCTTCGCCCGGCGCTCGGCCCAGACCATCGGCAATTTCTGGGTCGACCTGACCCGGGCTGTGCTCTACGTGCTGCTGCCGATCTGCATCGTCGCGACGATCTTCTTCGTCTGGCAGGGCGTGCCGCAGACCTTCGGCGCCTATGTCGACGCCACCACGCTGGAAGGCGCCAAGCAGACGATCGCGCAGGGGCCGGTGGCCTCACAGCTCGCGATCAAGATGCTCGGCACCAATGGTGGCGGCTTCTTCAACGCCAATTCGGCGCACCCCTACGAGAACCCGACCGCGCTGTCGAACTTGGTGCAGATGGTGCTGATCTTCGCGATCGGTGCCGCGCTGACCAACACCTTCGGCCGCATGGTCAAGAACGAGCGCCAGGGCTGGGCGATCTTCGCCGCCATGGGCGTGCTGTTCCTGGCCGGCGTGTTCATCACCTACTGGCAGGAAGCCGGCGGCGGCCATCTGCTGGCCTCGCTCGGCGTCGACACGTCACTGGGCAATATGGAAGGCAAGGAGGTTCGCTTCGGCGAGGCCCTGTCGTCCCTGTTCGCCGTCATCACCACCGCTGCCTCCTGCGGCGCGGTCATCGCCTGGCACGACAGCTATACCGCGCTCGGCGGCATGATCCCGATGATCAACATGATGCTGGGCGAAGTCGTGATCGGCGGCGTCGGCGCCGGCCTCTACGGCATGCTGCTCTTCGTCGTCGAGGCGATCTTCGTCGCCGGCCTGATGGTCGGCCGCACGCCGGAATATGTCGGCAAGAAGATCGAGGCGAAGGAGGTGAAGATGACCATGCTGGCGCTTCTCGTCCTGCCGCTGTCGATGCTGGGCTTCACCGCCCTGGCGGTGTCGACCCAGGCCGGCCTGGCCGGCATCCTCAACCCGGGGCCGCACGGCTTCAGCGAGGTGCTCTACGCCTATGTCTCGGGCACGGCGAACAACGGCTCGGCCTTCGGCGGCCTGACCGCGACCTCGCTGTTCTACACGATCACCCTGGGCTTCGCGATGCTGATCGGCCGCTTCCTGATGATCGTGCCGATGCTCGCGGTCGCCGGCTCCCTCGCCGCCAAGCGCAGCCTGCCGCCTTCGGCCGGCACCTTCCCGACCACCGGGCCGCTGTTCGTCGGCCTCTTGATCGGCGTCGTGCTGATCATGGGCGGTCTCACCTTCTTCCCGGCCCTGGCGCTGGGCCCGGTGGTCGACCACCTGGCCGCCGCCGGCACTCTGTTCTGATCGGACACGTCCGTCATGAAAGCCTCAAACACTCCGGCGTCCCTGTTCGACGCCAAGATCATGGGCCCGGCCGCGATCGACGCGTTCCGCAAGCTCGACCCCCGCGCCATGTGGCGCAACCCCGTGATGTTCGTGGTCGAGGTCGTCGCGGCCCTGACCACGGTGCTGCTGCTGCGCGATCTGGCCATCGGTGCGCCGGGCGTCGGCTTCACCATCCAGATCGTGCTCTGGCTGTGGTTCACCGTGCTGTTCGCGAACTTCGCGGAAGCGGTGGCCGAAGGTCGCGGCAAGGCGCAGGCCGACAGCCTGCGCCGGACCCAGACCGACGCCATGGGCAAGCGCCTGGCCGACCCGGCCGGTCGCGAGACCGAACTGGTGCCGGCGCTGTCGCTGCGCCAGGGCGACTTCGTCCTGGTCGAAGCGGGCGACCTGGTGCCGTCCGACGGCGAGGTCATCGAAGGCATCGCCTCGGTCGACGAAAGCGCGATCACCGGTGAATCCGCCCCGGTGATCCGGGAATCCGGCGGCGACCGTTCGGCCGTCACCGGCGGCACCCGCGTGCTGTCGGACTGGGTCAAGGTGCGCATCACCGCGGCCCAGGGCTCGACCTTCCTCGACCGCATGATCGCGCTGGTCGAAGGCGCGTCGCGCCAGAAGACGCCGAACGAGATCGCGCTGAACATCCTGTTGGCCGGCCTGACGATCATCTTCGTCTTCGCCACGGTCACCATCCCGGCCTTCGCCACCTATGCCGGCGGCTCGGTCTCGGTGGTGGTGCTGGTGGCGCTGTTCGTCACCCTGATCCCGACCACGATCGGCGCGCTGCTCTCGGCCATCGGCATCGCCGGCATGGACCGGCTGGTGCGCTTCAACGTGCTGGCCATGTCCGGCCGCGCGGTGGAGGCGGCGGGCGATGTCGACACCCTGCTGCTGGACAAGACCGGCACCATCACCCTCGGCAACCGGCTGGCGACCGAATTCGTGCCGCTGCCCGGCGTCACCGAGGCCGAGCTGGCCGATGCCGCCCAGCTGTCCTCGCTCAGCGACGAGACGCCGGAAGGCCGCTCGGTCGTGGTGCTGGCGAAGGAGAAGTACGGCCTGCGCGCCCGTGAGGTCGGCCGCATGCAGGCCCATTTCGTGCCCTTCACCGCGCAGACGCGGATGAGCGGCGTCGATGTCGAAGGCTCGGTCATCCGCAAGGGCGCGGTCGACGCCGTCATCGCCCATGTCCGCGAGGTCGCCGGCAATCCGCGCCTGGCGATGCCGAAGGAGCTGGAGCAGGTCACCGAGCGCATCGCCAAATCCGGCGGCACGCCGCTGGCCGTGTCCCGCGACGGCAAGCCGCTCGGCCTCATCCACCTCAAGGACGTGGTCAAGGGCGGCATCCGCGAGCGCTTCGCCGAGCTGCGGCGGATGGGCATCCGCACCGTCATGATCCCCGGCGACACCCCGCTGACCGCCGCGGCGATCGCGGCCGAGGCGGGGGTCGACGACTTCCTGGCCCAGGCGACGCCGGAGGCCAAGCTGGCGCTGATCCGCGAGGAGCAGGGCAAGGGCCGGCTGGTGGCGATGTGCGGCGACGGCACCAACGACGCGCCGGCGCTGGCCCAGGCCGATGTCGGCGTGGCGATGCAGACCGGCACGGTGGCGGCGCGCGAGGCCGGCAACATGGTCGACCTCGACAGCGACCCGACCAAGCTGATCGAGGTGGTCGGCATCGGCAAGCAGCTGCTGATCACCCGCGGCGCGCTGACCACCTTCTCGATCGCCAACGACGTGGCCAAGTACTTCGCCATCATCCCGGCGATGTTCCTGGCCTTCTACCCGCAGCTGGGCGTGCTCAACGTCATGGATCTGCACTCGCCGCAGAGCGCGATCCTGTCCGCGATCATCTTCAACGCCCTGGT
>NZ_JBYRFX010000554.1:0-1899 GCF_057815775.1 Inquilinus sp. | reverse complement strand
AGCAGGCGATGCCGGATGCGTTGCGCGATACCTGGGGCATGTTCACCACCCAATCGGCGAGGCTGATGCGGAAGGCCGACTATGGCATCGCGGTGGGCAACCCGGCCGATCTGGTGCTGGTCGATGCCCCGGACACGGTTGCGGCGATCCGCGAGATCGCGCCGACCCTGGCCGGCTTCAAGCGCGGCCGCCGCACCTTCACGCGGACGCCGGCGGTGCTACACAGGCTGGCGTAACGAGGGGGGGAGGCGCCGTGGCGGCGCGCCGCCTGGGCCCCGCCGCGGCAGGCCGCGCCACAGGAGGAAAGAGATGAACAGCGTCACCGACCGCCGCATGCGCTTCCGCAACGTGCTGGCGGGAAATCTCTGCATCCATCCCGGCTCGGTCTTCGACCCGATGTCGGCCCGCATCGCCGAGGAGCTGGGCTTCGAGGTCGGCATGTACGCCGGCTCCACCGCCTCGCTCACCGTGCTGGGCGCGCCCGATCTCATTGTGCTGACGCTGACCGAATTCGCCGACCAGGCGCGCCGCATCTGCCGCGCCGTGCGGACCCTGCCGCTGCTGGTCGATGCCGATCACGGCTACGGCAATGCGCTGAACGCCATGCGCACCTGCGAGGAGATCGAGGCCGCCGGCGTCGCCGCCATGACGCTGGAGGACACCGTGCTGCCGCGGCCCTATGGCGACGGCAAGGTCACGCTGATCTCGCTGGAGGAGGGCATGGGCCGGGTCAAGGCGGCGCTGGCGGCGCGCGACGACCCGTCCTTCTGCATCGTCGCCCGCAGCGGCGTCGTCTCGGTGAATGGCATCGAGGATGCGGTGGCGCGAACCAAGGCCTATACCACCAGTGGTGCCGATGCGCTGTTCTACACCGGCATCAGGACACGGGCGGAGCTGGATGCGGTCTCGGCCGTCGCTACCCTGCCGATCATCGTCGGCGGGGTCGAGGGCACGGAGATCAACGACAAGGCCTACCTCGCCGCGCGTGGCGTCCGAGTCGCGCTGCAGGGGCACCAGCCGATCATGGCGGCGCAGCAGGCGGTCTATGCCACGCTGAAGGCGCTGCGCGACGGGGTTCAGCCCCCGGCGCTGGATGGCTTGCCCAAGGATAATCTGATGGCGCGCGTCACCCGCGACGCCGACTACAAGCGCTGGACCCGGGACTACCTGGGCGGCAACTGAACGGAGAACGCCGAGCAATGGCCACTGAAACCGAAAGCCCCTTCCAGACGCTGCATGAATTCGTCAAGGAAGCGAAAGCCCGCCTGAGCCCCGGCAATTGGGATTACCTGGTCGGAGCCACCGAGACCGAGACGACGATGATGCGCAACCGCGCAGCCATCGATGCCCTGGCCTTCCGGCCGCGGGTGCTGCGCGACGTCTCCAGCATCGACCTGACCGGCCGCTTCCTCGGCAAGCCCATCACCCTGCCGGTGATGCTGGCGCCGGTCGGCGGGCTGGAGAATTTCGACCCCGAGGGCGGCGCCCCGGCGGCCCGCGCGGCGGCCGAATTCGGCGTGCCGATCATGGTCTCCTCCGTTTCCATGCCGGGGCTGGAGCCGATGGCGCAGGCGGGGAAGGGCCCCAAGGTCTTCCAGCTCTATGTCCGCGGCGACTGGCCCTGGATCGAGGAGGTTTCCAAGCAGGCGATCGACGCCGGCTATGACGCCTTCTGCATGACCGTCGACACCGCCATCTACAGCCGGCGCGAGCGCGACATCGCCAAACGTTTCGTCAAGCCCTGGCGGGCGCGGGCCACGGGCCAGCATTTCCAGGCGGCGCTGAACTGGGATGACGTGAAGCGCTGGAAGGACCGCTTCCCCAATACGCCGCTGGTGCTGAAGGGCATCGCCACCGCCGAGGACGCGGCCGGTCAGGTCGATGCTGGAGACGTCGCGC
>NZ_JBYRFX010000553.1:0-10980 GCF_057815775.1 Inquilinus sp. | reverse complement strand
TGCATGCGCGAAAGTCCGGTGTCGCCGATCACATGGCGGCGGACGACACCCACGCGCTGGCGCTGGCGCGCCGCATCGTCGCCAACCTGAACACGCGGAAGCCGGTCGACATCCCGCTATCGGCGCCGCGCGAGCCGCGCTCCGACACGGCCGAGCTTGACGGCATCGTGCCGACCGACACACGCAAGCAATACGATGCGCGCGAGATCATCGCGCGGCTGGTCGATGCTTCCGAGTTCGACGAGTTCAAGGCGCTGTACGGCACGACGCTTGTCACCGGCTTCGCGCACCTGGCCGGCATTCCGGTCGGCATCCTCGCCAACAACGGCATCCTGTTTTCAGAGAGCGCGCTCAAGGGCGCGCATTTCATCGAGCTGTGCTGCCAGCGCCGCATTCCGCTGCTGTTCCTGCAGAACATCACCGGCTTCATGGTCGGATCGAAATACGAACGCGGCGGCATCGCCAAGGACGGCGCCAAGCTGGTCACCGCCGTGGCCTGCGCCAAGGTGCCGAAGCTGACCCTGCTGATCGGCGGCAGCTTCGGCGCCGGCAATTACGGCATGTGCGGGCGGGCCTACGGGCCGCGCTTCCTGTTCATGTGGCCGAACGCCCGGATCTCGGTGATGGGCGGCGAGCAGGCGGCGAATGTGCTGGGCCAGGTGCGCCGCGACGGTATCGAGGCCAAGGGCGGGACCTGGCCAGAAGCGGAAGAGGAGGCGTTCAAGGCGCCGATCCGCGACCAGTATGAAAGCCAGGGTCACCCCTATTACGCCTCGGCGCGGCTGTGGGATGACGGGGTGATCGACCCGGCCGACAGCCGGCGGGTGCTGGCGCTGGCGCTCTCCGCCGCCCTCAACGCGCCGATTGAACCGACACGCTTCGGCGTGTTCCGGATGTGATGGGGACTTTATGCTCGCTCAGTTTCTCTACGACATCCTCCGGCCCCATCACTTCCTGATCGAGACGCAGAGCTTCTTCGAATGGCTCGGCGAGACGCTGGGCGCGGTGATCGGCTTCATCATCCGGGCGATCCGCGGCGTGGTCGACGGCCTCAGCGGGGCGGTCAACGACTTCCTCGGCGGCATGGCCCATGCCATCGGCATGAACGCGTCGATCTTCTCCTTCGCGCTGCTGGTGATCGGCCTGCTGCTGCTCTACACCGCCATCCGCGCCTTCATCCGCAGGGCCATCATCGCCGGCATCATCTGGGCGCTGCTCGGCCTCATGGTCCTCAGCTGGGTGGTGCGATGAGCGCGATTCGCGTCGAGACCGAGGGCGGCGTCGGCACGGTCATCATGGACCGGCCGGACCGGCACAATGCCTTCGACGAGCATGTCATCGCCGACCTGACCGCGGCGTTCGCGCGCCTCGGCCAGGATGATGCGGTGCGTGCCGTGGTGCTGCGCGCGACGGGCAAGAGCTTCTCGGCCGGGGCGGATCTCGACTGGATGCGCCGGATGGCGGACTACGATGAGGCCGCCAACCTGGCCGATGCCCGGGCGCTGGCCACGCTGATGCGGACCATCGACACCCTGCCCCAGCCGACCATCGCCCTGGTGCAGGGCGCGGCCTATGGCGGCGGCGTCGGCCTGGTCGCCTGCTGCGACATCGCCATCGCCACCGAGGCGGCGAGCTTCTCGCTGTCCGAGGTCAAGCTCGGCCTGATCCCGGCCGTGATCAGCCCTTATGTCATCCGCGCCATCGGCGCCCGCGCCGCCCGCCGCTACTTCCTCACCGCCGAACGCTTCGACCCGGTCGAGGCACGGCGCCTCGGCCTGGTGCATGAGCTGGTGTCGGGCGACGGGCTGGACGAGGCGGCGCGCCAGATCCTGGCCGCCCTGCGCGGCAACGGCCCGGCAGCGGTGCGGGCGGCGAAGGATCTGGTCGCCGCCGTGGCCGGCCGGCCGCCAGCCGAGGTCGAGGAGGACTGCGCCCGCCGTATCGCCGCGATCCGCGCCGGCGACGAAGGCAAGGACGGCGTCGCCGCCTTCCTGGAGAAACGCAAGCCAGCTTGGATGGCGTAAAGCGCTTCAGGTGTCCGTTGACCAGCCGCGCAGCACGTTGACCAGGAACAGCAGCATCGAGACGAGGGTCAGCAGCGAGCCGACGATCACCGGCCCCTGCTGTTCCTGGGTCAGGGCGAGGTAGATGCCGACCGGCAGGACCACGGCGCCGGCCAGGGCGATCCAGAAATGCAGGGTCGCCAGCCCACCGCCCTTGGCGAGGCCGAGCCGGTAGCCGATGCCGAAGATCGCGAGCGAGACCCAGCCGACCAGGTTGATGTGGGTGTGCACCGGCGCCAGCTGGAAGTTGTGGGCCATGCCCATGGTGATGCCCATCACCATGCCGGCCAGTCCCAGCAGGATGGCCGCCACAAAGAAAAATCGGTCGATCCGCGCCATCATTCCCCCTCGCTGATTGAGGCCCGGACGGCCCTTCCGTCCGGCGATCCCGCAGTCCGGCGTCCGCACCAGCCCAGCACCACGGGTGGGCCGGATCCGGTCATCCGCCAGTCGTCCGCAGTCTGATCCGGTTTGCGGATATCGGCACTCCCCCAGGATTAGGGGTCGGTCGGATCAGGCTTTTGCCAATTTCGATGTGTTGACAACATTTGCTTATGCAAATTATGATTTGGCAATCATCACCCGGTACGGGGTGAACCCATGCGGATCGGAAGGCTCTCATGTCGAAATCGACGGACACCGCCCTGTTGATCGCCCGCCTGTCGATCCTGCCGCTGTTCCTGATCAGCGCGTCGGGCAAGCTCTCAGGCTTCGATGCGCTGCAGGCGACGATCACGGCCAAGGGCCTGCCGGCCCCGGTGCTGTTCGCGATCCTGGCATCGCTGGCCGAGCCGGTGGGGGCGCTGGCCCTCGGCGTCGGCCTGTTCGGTCGCCTCGCCGCCGCAGGCCTGGCTCTCTACACGCTGCTGGTCAGCTTCGTGATCCACAATTTCTGGGCCATCGACGGGGCCGCCGCCTATGGCCAGGAGGTCAATTTCCTCAAGAATATCGGCCTGATCGGGCTGTTCCTGGCCCTCGCCATCCTCGGGCCGGGCCGGATCTCGCTCGACCATGTCTGGAAGACCCGGCGCGGGCCGCAGGCGGCAGGCCAGGCCGCCTGACGATGGGCGACGGCACGGGGCCGGCCGGGCCCACAGCGGGTGTAGGTCCCCGGCCATCGTTGCAATCGGCCGGCAAAAGCGGGCTAATTGCCCGTCTGCCCCCGATGCGAGACAGCGATTTGGAACCGTACCGATTCACCAACGCCTTTCCCTATCTGCTCACGCGCGTTGGTGTCCGCATGGGCGAAGTGTTCGCCCAGGAACTCGCCGAACAGGGGCTGACCCTGCACATGTACCGGGTGCTCGCGGCCCTGTGGGAAAAGGACGAGCAGAGCCTGGGTGACCTCAGCCAGATGGTGTCGAGTGAGAATTCGACCTTGTCGCGGCTGGTCGGGACCATGAAGCGGATGCGCCTGGTGACACGGCATCGGCTGGAGACGGACGGCCGTTCGGTCCGCATCGGTCTGACGCCGGAAGGCCGCACGGTGACCGAACGGCTGATCCCCCGGGCGATGCATTACGAATCGGTCGCCGTCCAGGGCTTCGACGGGGCCGAGATCGCCGACCTCAAGGCCAAGCTGGTGCGGGTCTTCAACAACCTGCAGGAGATCGCGCCGGAGCCTGCCGCCGAGGAAGCTCCGGTCGAGAAGAAGGCGCGGGCGCCACGCTCGCGCCAGCCCCTGCGATCCGAACCCGCCCGGCGCAAAGCCGCCAAGGTCCGCCTGGGCTGATTGCCTGGCCTGCCGCCCTGAACAGGGCGGGGCCGCGTCGTCCGGCATCGACAGGGCTCGGATGCATGCAGTATGCCGGAGGGGCGGGCCCGGCTGGTGCCGGCGCCCTCCTGGATAGGCGTGACGAACCGTGATCAGAAGCGATGTCGCCGTGCTCGGGGCCGGGATCATCGGCGTGTCGGCGGCGCTGCACCTGCAGGCCCGCGGCCGCTCGGTGGTGCTGGTCGACCGCCGCGCCCCGGGGGAGGAGACCAGCCACGGCAATGCCGGGTTGATCGAACGGTCCAGCGTCGTGCCCTACGCCTTCCCCCGCTCGGTGGTGGATGTGCTGCGCTACGCCGCGAACCGGCAGATCGACGCCCGCTATCACTGGAGCTTCCTGCCGCGGATCGCGCCCTGGCTGTTCCAATACTGGCGCCAGTCCTCGCCGGCTAGGCTGGCCGAGGCGGCGCAGGCGATGCTGCCGCTGATCGAACGCTGCGTCGACGAACATTGGCCGCTGATGGAGCAGGCGGGCATCACCCATCTGGCGCGCGAGACCGGCTGGATCGCGGCCTATCGCACCGCCCGCGGCCTGGAAGGCGGCCTGGCCGAGGCGGAGGCGGCCGCGGCCCACGCCCTGCGCTGCGCCGTGCTCGACCCCGCCGGGTTGCGGGCGATGGAGCCGCATCTGCGCGATGGGCTGGCCGGGGCGGTGCATTGGCTCGACCCGGTCTCGGTCTCCGACCCCGGTGCGGTGACCAAGGGCTATGCCGATCTGTTCGTCCGGCGTGGCGGCCGGCTGGTGCGGGGCGACGCCCGCGGGCTGCAGCCGGCGGAGGGCGGCTGGGCCTTGCCGGGCGAGGACGGGCGGATCCTGGCGCGCGACGCCGTGGTGGCGCTCGGCCCATGGTCATCGGATGTGGTGCGGCCGCTCGGCTACCGCATCCCGCTTGCGGTCAAGCGCGGCTACCACATCCATTACCGCCCGCAGGGCAATGCCGTGCTGCATCGCCCGGTGCTCGACGCCGAGAGCGGCTATGTCTTGACGCCGATGGCGCGCGGCCTGCGCCTGACCACGGGGATCGAGATGGGGCCGCGCGACGCGGCGCCGACGCCGGTGCAATTGGCGGGCGCCGAAGCCGCGGCGCGCACGCTGTTCCCGCTGGACGGCCGGGTCGAGGACCAGCCCTGGATGGGCGCACGGCCGTGCCTGCCCGACATGCGGCCGGTGATCGGCCCGGCGCCGCGGCACAAGGGGCTCTGGTTCGCCTTCGGCCACGCCCATCACGGCTTCACCCTTGGCCCGGTCACCGGCCGGCTGATCGCCGAGATGCTGACCGGCGGTGAGACGGTGATAGACCCGGCGCCTTACCGGGCCGACCGGTTCTGATGTCCGGGGCGGTGCCGCCGCTCGATCCGATTCCCGCCCTGCTGCCGCGGGGCCCGGGGCATCAGTTCGTGCTGTATGGCGACGCTTGTTCCGGCGTTCCCGGTGCCCTGCATGAGCGAACCTTCGCCGCGGTCAACGCAACCCTCCGCCGCCTCGCGCCGCAGCCGGAATTCATCCTGTTCCCGGGCGACGAGATCATCGGCCTGACCGCCGACGCCGCGGCGCTGCGGGCGCAGTGGCGGTATTGGCTGGATCACGAGATGGGCTGGCTCGACCGCTTGGCGATCCCGGTCTGGCACACCACCGGCAACCACACCGCCTATGACGGGATGAGCGAAGCGCTGTTCCGCGATGTGCTCGATATGCCCCGGAACGGGCCGCCGGGGCAGGAGGGCCTGTCCTACTGGGTCCGCCGTGGCGACCTGCTGATGGTCTTCGTCCACACGCTGTGGACCGGCCTCGGCGGCGAAGGCCATGTCGAGACCGACTGGCTGCGCCAGGTGCTGGAGCAGCATGCCGATGCCAGGCACAAGCTGGTCGTCGGCCATCACCCGGTCCATCCCGTCAACGGCTTCTCCGGACCCTGGCAGCGCGAGATCGGACCCGACCACGCCCAGCACTTCTGGAGCGTGCTGGTCGAGGCCGGCGTGCTTGCCTATGTCTGCAGCCACATCCTGGCCTATGACGCGCAGGTGCATGACGGCGTGCTCCAGCTCTGCACGGCGGGGGCCGGCACCGCCCACCGCATGCCGGAGGGGGTGGAGTATCTGCACTGCATCCAGGCGGCGCTCGATGCCGGAGGCCTGCGCTGCCAGGTGCTGGACACGGATGGGCGCGTGCGGGAGCGGCTGGACTGGCCGCTGCCGCCGGTGACCGACGGCGCATGGCGGACTCTGCCGGCGGGCGAGGGGGCCGCGCCGCTGATTGGCAGTCTGGATCCGGACCGCTTCGTCACATTCCGCTTCACCGGCCGGGCGGCGCCGGCGGGGACCAGTGCCGCGCAGACCCTGCTGTCGGCGCACGACCCCGGCAGCCTGGCGCCGCTCTGGATCGGACTGCGCGGACCGCGCCAGGTCCTCACCGTGATCTTGGGGCGTGAGCCGGGCCGCTGCCCGCATTACTGGTTCGGCCCGGAAACGCGGCCGGGGGCTCCCTTCGACATCCAGCTGCTGCTCCATCCCGGCATGGGGCCGGGCGGCGTGATGTGCCGCCCTGGTGAAGGCCAGCCCTGGTCCTCGCTCTCGGCCGCCTCGCCCTTCGGGATCGAACGGCTGGAATGGCCGTCGCGGTGGAGCGTCGGGCATGGCCAGCGTGGCCTAGCCGATCGCGGGTTCCAGGGGACAGCCCTGACGGGGGCGATGGCGACCGGCTGAGACCGGTGGCGTGGTCCGCACCCCGCGTCTAATCTGCGGGTGATATCCGTTGCGGGAAGACGACCATGTTCGATCCGGCCACGCTTGCCCTGTTCATGGCGGCCGCCCTGGCGCTGAACCTGACGCCAGGCCCCGACATGCTGTTCTGCTTTGCCAATGGCGTCGCCCGCGGTCCGCGGGCCGGCTTCGCGGCGGCACTCGGCATCGGCGGCGGGGCCGCGGTGCACACCACGGCCGCGGCGCTGGGGCTGGCCGGGCTGTTCGCTACTTCGCCGGTCGCCTTCGAGATCCTGCGCTGGGGCGGGGCCGCCTATCTGCTCTGGCTCGCCGTCAAGGCGCTGCGCGGCTCGGCCACCGGGCTCGGCGCGGCCGGGCCGCTGCCGCCACGCCGGCCGGGGCGGATCTTCCTCGACGGGCTGGTGACCAATGTGCTGAACCCGAAGGTGGCGCTGTTCTTCATCGCCTTCCTGCCGCAGTTCATCGACCGCTCGCATGACGCGGTGCTGCAGATCCTGGTGCTGGGCACGCTGCTCAACCTGTCCGGCACCATCGTCAATGCAGCGGTCGGCCTGTCCTCCGGCGGCATCGGCCGGCTGCTGGCGCGGCAGCCCCTGGTGGCGCGGCTGCTCAACGGCTTCACCGGCATCGTCTTCCTCGGCCTGGCTGCCAGGCTCGTCCTTGCCGATGGCCGCCCGAAATAAGGCTTCGATTTCCCGCATGCGAAGCGGATGACCCCTGTTAGATTGTTGCTCAAATCAAGCGGCAGCTCCGGGACGGGAATGTTCGACACGCTTCTGATCGCCAATCGCGGAGAGATCGCCTGCCGGGTGATCCGCACCGCGCGGCGCCTCGGCCTGCGCACTGTCGCCGTGTATTCCGACGCGGATGCCGGCGCCCGCCATGTCGCCGAGGCGGACACCGCGGTGCGGATCGGCCCGGCTCCGGCACGCGAAAGCTATCTGAAGGCCGACGCCATCCTGGCCGCCGCGGCGGCCACCGGGGCCCAGGCGATCCATCCCGGCTACGGCTTCCTGTCGGAGAATGCGGAGTTCGCCGAAGCCTGCGCCAAGGCCGGCATCACCTTCGTCGGTCCTCCCCCCTCCGCCATCCGGGCCATGGGTGGCAAGAGCGAGGCCAAGGCGCTGATGGCGGCGGCTGGGGTGCCGCTGGTGCCCGGCTATCACGAGGCCGACCAGGATCCGGCGCGTCTCGCGGCCGAGGCGGCGCAGATCGGCTTCCCCGTGCTGATCAAGGCCTCGGCCGGGGGTGGCGGCAAGGGCATGCGCGTGGTGGAGAAGGCGGAGGAGTTCGCCGACCAGCTCGCCGGTGCCAAGCGCGAGGCGTCCTCGTCCTTCGGCGACGACCGGGTGCTGATCGAGCGCTACCTGGCCCGGCCACGCCATGTCGAGATCCAGGTCTTCGCCGACAGCCACGGCCACTGCGTCTATCTGTTCGAACGCGACTGCTCGATCCAGCGCCGGCACCAGAAGGTGGTGGAGGAGGCGCCGGCCCCCGGCCTCGACCCGGCGATCCGCAAGGCGATGGGCGAGGCCGCGGTCGCCGCCGCCCAGGCCATCGGCTATGTCGGCGCCGGCACGGTCGAGTTCCTGCTCGACGCCGATGGCCGCTTCTACTTCATGGAGATGAACACCCGGCTGCAGGTCGAGCACCCGGTGACCGAGGCGATCACCGGGCTGGACCTGGTCGACTGGCAGCTGCAGGTCGCGGCCGGCGGCACGCTGCCGCTCGGCCAGGATGATCTCGCCATCAATGGCGCCGCGATCGAGGTCCGGCTCTATGCCGAGGATCCGCAGGCCGGCTTCCTGCCGCAGACCGGGCGGCTGGCGCATCTCGACCTGCCCGAGGCGGCGCCGCATGTGCGAATCGATTCGGGCGTGCGCCAGGGCGATTCGATCTCGATCCATTACGACCCCATGATCGCCAAGCTGGTCGTCTGGGACCGCGACCGGCCGGCGGCGGTGCGGCGGCTGCGCCGGGCGCTGGACCAGGCGCGCATCGCCGGCCTCGCCACCAATCTCGATTTCCTCCGGGCGATCGCCCGCCACCCGGCCTTCGCCGCGGCCGAGCTGGACACCGGCTTCATCGGCCGCCATGCCGCCGACCTGCTGCCGCCGCCCGCGCCGGCCGCTGCCGACGACATCGCGCTGGCCGGGCTCGGCCTCGTGCTCGGCCGCCGGCGCGACCGGGCCAGCCCCTGGGGCCTGGCCGATGGCTGGCGGCTGAATGACGAGGCGGTGGAGACGCTGCGCCTGACCGACGGCGAGGCCGAGATCCCGGTGGCGGTGCGCTATCGCCGGCACGGCAGCCTGTCCATCACCACGCCGGAGGGCCCGGTCGAGGTCAGCGGCCGGCTGCAGGATGGCGTGCTCACCGCCCGGCTCGGCGACCGCACGCTGCAGGCCACGATCGTCGCGGCGGGAGAACGGGTCGCGGTGCTGCGCGACGGCACCGACCGGATCTTCGGCATCATCGACCCGCTGGCCCATGCCGGCGAGGATGCTGCCGCCACGAACCGGCTGACCGCGCCGATGCCCGGGCGGGTGATCGCCGTGCTGGTCGAATCGGGGGCCAAGGTCACCAAGGGCCAGCCCCTGATCGTGCTGGAGGCGATGAAGATGGAACACACCGTGGCCGCACCGGCCGACGGCATCGTCACCAGCCTGCCCTTCGCCGCCGGCGACCAGGTGGAGGAGGGGGTGGCCCTGATCGGATTCGAGGCCGCCTGACATGACCCGTCTCCCCGCCGCCGTCCGCATCGTCGAGGTCGGTCCGCGCGACGGGCTGCAGAACGAGAAGACGGTGGTGCCGCTCGACGCCAAGGTCGGGCTGATCGACCTGCTGTCGGCGACCGGGCTGGCAACGATCGAGGCCGGCGCCTTCGTCAGCCCGAAATGGGTGCCGCAGATGGCCGATTCGGCCGAGGTGATGGCCCGGATCGCGCGGGTACCCGGCATCTCCTATCCCGTTCTGGTGCCGAACGAGACCGGGCTGGACGCAGCCCTTGCCGCCGGGGCGACCGAGATCGCGGTGTTCGCCGCCGCCTCGGAAAGCTTCAGCCGGCGGAACATCAACTGCTCGATCGCGGAGAGCCTCGCCCGATTCGCCCCGGTGATCGCCCGGGCCGCGGCGGCCGGGCTGAAGATTCGCGGCTATGTCTCCTGCGTGCTCGGCTGCCCCTATGAGGGGGAGGTGCCGGCGGCGAAGGTGGCCGAGGTGTCAGCGGCGCTGTTCGGCCTCGGCTGCTATGAGATCAGCCTGGGTGACACCATCGGGGTCGGCACGCCGGGCAAGGCCGTGGCGCTGATCGATGCGGTGGCGGCCCGGGTGCCGCGCGAAGCGCTGGCCGTGCATTGTCACGACACCTACGGCATGGCGATCGCCAACATCCACGCGGCGCTGGACCGGGGCATCGCCGTGGTCGATTCGGCCGTGGCCGGGCTCGGCGGCTGCCCCTATGCCAAGGGCGCCACCGGCAATGTCGCCACCGAGGATGTGCTCTATCTGCTCGACGGGCTCGGCATCACCACCGGTGTGGCGATGGAGCGGTTGCTCGCGGCCACCCGATTCGTCTCTGATGTGCTCGGGCGGCCGCCGGCATCGAAGGTGGCCCGCGCCCTGATCGCCCGGGAAACCGGCGCCTGATTCCCGAAACCTGGCCGTCGCCGATGTGGGGCCATGGAGGAACTGTGCCTGTCCATCTGTTGAAGGTCGCGGTCGGCATTGCCGAACCGGCCCAGCTCGAAGCGGTCCAGCAGGGCCGGCGCCACATCGTCGACGGGCGCGAGGTCGTCTACGGCTACACCAAGCGGATGCCGACCCGGCGGGACGACCTGATCGGCGGCGGCTCGATCTTCTGGGTCATCCGCCACGTGATCCTGCTGCGCCAGCCGATCCTCGACCTGTTCATGGTGACCGACGAGGACGGCGACACCTATTGCCGGCTGCTCTATGCGCCGGAGCTGGTGGCGGTGGAGGCCCGGCCGCTGCGCGCCTTCCAGGGCTGGCGCTATCTGGATCCGGCCACGGCACCGCGCGATCTGTCGAGTTCGGAGAGCGACCTGCCGGCCCATTTGCAGCAGGAACTCAGGGCTCTCGGGCTGCTCTGAGAAGAAATTCACGGAACTGCAAAAAAGCGCTTGCGCGGTCCGGATCACCCCCCTATAAACCGCTCCACCGACGGCGACGCCGCGGCGACGGCCTCGAAAGAGACCGAAGCGAGCGGCGGGCAGCTGAAGAAAAAAAGGTTGCAAAAGCCGCTTCGGTAAACGAAATACACGACCTCTGCCCTGGCGGGCCTACCTGGAAGGGAAGGCGCGGCGGGCGGATGCGGCTCTGGAGCTTGAGAAATCGAGTGAAGAGCCGACGGATCTTGGACAAGTTGGATGAGAGTGGAGAAGGGATACGCGGCCGGCGGTTTGG
>NZ_JBYRFX010000552.1:0-5531 GCF_057815775.1 Inquilinus sp. | reverse complement strand
CGTCGGCGGCACCACCATCATCCGCCACACCCATTATTCCCTGACCGTCACCAAGGCCCGAAGGCTGGCGTGCTGGGTCGCCTGGAACGTCGATGGCGGCCAGATCAAACTGCTCAGCCGCCGCGGTCTCAAATTCACGCTCGACCCGCTGGTCGACGCGAAATGGCAGATCGACGATGCGCTCTATGTCGCCAACCGGCTGGACCGCGGCCACATCGCCCGCCGCCAGGACCTGGTGTGGGGGCCGCTGGAGGAGGCGGCGCGGGCCAACCGCGACTCTTTCTACTTCACCAACATCGCGCCGCAGCACGAGGCCTACAACCAGTCCGGCCTGAAGGGCCTGTGGGGCCTGTTGGAGAACGCGATCCTGGAGGAGGTGGAGGTCGAGCAGCTGCGTGTGTCGGTGCTGGGCGGCCCGGTGTTCCGCGACGACGACCCGGTCTATCGCGGCGTGCCGATCCCGCGCGATTTCTGGAAGATCGTCAGCTATGTCGAGGCCGGCACGCTGAAGGCCAAGGCTTTCCTGCTGACCCAGGACGACCTGTTGAACCGGATCGAGGCGCTGGGGCTCGAGCAGTTCCGGCTGTACCAGCTGCCGATCACGACGCTGGAAAGCCGCACCGGGCTGGATTTCGGCGACCTCAAATCCGCCGACGACCGGTCGGTGCCGGCGCCGCGCAGCCGCCGCGCGATCAAGGCGGTGCCCGACGTGACCGTGATCGAGTCCCTGGACGATATCGTGCTGTAACCGTTCCGGGGGTCGCGGCCGGCGGCGGGAGGGGCTATGCTGCGCCTCCCGTCCCGAATGCTGGTCCAGGAGCACGCATGGCCTCGCTTCGCGTCACGCTGATCCCCGTCCTCAAGGACAACTACGCCTATCTGCTGGAGGATGATTCGACCGGCATGGTCGGCATCGTCGACCCGGGCGAAGCCGACCCGGTGGCCGCGAAGCTGGAGGCCAAGGGCGGCCGTCTCGACTGGATCCTGAACACCCATCATCACGGCGACCATGTCGGCGGCAACCACGAGCTGGCGAAGCGCTACGGCGCGTCGATCGTCGGCCCGGCGGCGGAAGCGCAGCGCATCCCCGACCTCGACCGCGGCGTGGCCGAAGGCGACCACGTCATGGTCGGCGCCGCCCGCGGCTCGGTGATCGCGGTGCCGGGCCACACCGCCGGCCACATCGCCTTCTGGTTCGAGGACGCAAACGTCCTGTTCTGCGGCGATACGCTGTTTGCGCTGGGCTGCGGCCGGCTACTGGAAGGCACGCCGGACCAGATGTGGTCGAGCCTGCTGAAGCTGCGCGCGTTGCCGGACACGACCCGGATCTATTGCGGCCACGAATACACCCAGTCGAACGCCCGCTTTGCGCTCAGCATCGACCCGGCCAATCCGGTGCTGCAGGCCTATGCCGAGGACATCGACGACGCCCGCGCCAGCCAGGCGCCGACCATCCCGGCCCAGCTCGGCCGCGAGAAGCTGGCCAACCCATTCCTGCGCGCCGATGTGGCGGCGCTGCAGGCGGCGGTCGGCATGGCGGGGGCCGACCCCGTCGCCGTCTTCGCCGAGATCCGCGGCCGCAAGGACCGCTTCTGACCCATCCGAACCGGCCGCCGGTACCATCTTCGTCCATGCGGGCGGGGGTGGGCTGCGCGGTTCCAGCCCAGGACGACCCCATGCAGCTTCTGTACAGCCCGTTCTCGCCCTTCGCCCGCAAGGTGCGGATCGCCGCCTTCGAAATCGGCCTGCAGGACCGGATCGAGGTGGTGCCCATGAGCACCGAAGATCCGGCCAGCGGCCTGTCGGGGCACAATCCGCTGAACAAGATCCCGGTGCTGGAGACCGAGATCGGGCCGCTCTACGACAGCCCGGTGATCTGCGAATACCTCGACGCGCTGCATGACGGGCCGAAGCTGTTCCCGGCGCCCGGCCCCGACCGTTGGCGCGCGCTGCGCTGGCAGGCCCTGGCCGACGGGCTGCAGGATGCGGCGCTGCTGATCCGCTACGAGGCCTCGCTGCGCCCGGAAGAGCGGCAGCACCCGCCCTATGTCGAGCGCCAGAAGGCCAAGATCCTGCGGGCGCTGGCGCGGATGGAGGCCGATGTGGCCGAACTCGACGGGCCGGTGACCATCGGCCAGGTCGCCGTCGCCGCCGGCCTCGGCTATCTCGACCTGCGCTTCGGCGACTGGCGCTGGCGCGACGGGCATCCCAAGCTGGCCGCCTGGCACGCCGTCTTCGCCGCCCGGCCGTCCTACGCCACGACCGAGGTCAAGGCGTGAGCGGGGCGACGATGACGCCGCAGGAAATCATCGCCAAGCTCGGCATGAAGCCGCATCCGGAAGGCGGGCATTACGTCGAGCTGTGGCGCGACCCGCCGCCGGAGGGCGGCCGCGGCCGGGCCTCGCTCATCCATTTCCTGCTGCAGGCGGGCGAGGTGTCGCACTGGCACGCGGTCGATGCGCCGGAGATCTGGATCTGGCAGGCCGGCGCGCCGCTGGCGCTGGCGATCGCCGAGACCGGCCAGGCCGGCGAGACGGTCCGGCTCGGCCCCGATCTGTTGGCCGATGATCGCTTCCAGGCCGTGGTGCCGGAAGGCCATTGGCAGGCGGCGCGCAGCCTGGGCGACTGGACCCTGGTCAGCTGCGTCGTCGCCCCCGCCTTCCGCTTCGAAGGCTTCACCCTGGCGGCGCCCGGCTGGGATCCGCAGCAGGGCTGATGGGCGGCCAGGTCCCGGCCGGCCGCCGCTACTGCTGCAGGCCGGGATAGGCCCAGATGCCGGCGGTGCGCATCAGGTCGCGATAGACCACCAGCCGCTCGTCCGGGCCGACCTTCGCCGCTTCGTCCAGCGACGGCGCGTCGAGCGCGATCGCCGGCACCACCGGCAGCGTCAGCCCGTATTGCGCCAGCGCCTCCTCGACCACCACGCGGGCCCGGCGCATATGGCTGGAACTGGTCACCAGGATCACCGCGTCGCCGCCATGACGCTTGATCAGCGAGGCGGCGTTCAGGCCGTTGCCGACGGTGTCCTTGGCCTTGTCCTCGCCGATGATGCGGTCGCGGTCGACGCCCTGTTCGACCAGCCAGCGGGTCATCAGGTCGGCCTCGGTCACCCCGGCCTGAGGCTGGCCGCCGCTGACGATCAGCCGTGCCGCCGGGTTGGCCTGGGCGACCTGCAGGGCAATGCCCAGCCTATCCAGCAGCGGCTTCTCCATGGTGCCGTCCTTGGCCAGGGCATAGCCCAGGACCAGGATGACCGGCTTGCCCGGCAAAGCGGGGATCGCCGTGGTCGGCGGCTCGGCCAGGATCGCCTCGGCGCGGGCGAAGCGGGCGCGGTACTGCTGCGCCTGGGCACGGTCGAGGCCGGCCAGCGCGATGTCGGCCAGGGCCGTTGCGTCGGCATCGCCGCGCACCCGGGCCAGCGCCGCCAGCCAGGCATAGGCGTCGATCGCCCGCGGATCGTGCCGGGTGATCTCGCGATAGCTGTCCTCGGCCTCGGGGATCCTCTTCTGGATCACCTGGGTGGAGGCGACGGCGTAGCGGAAATCCAGCCGTTCCGGCGCCAGGGTCGAGGCCTCGGTGAAGGCCTGCTCGACCACGTCGTAGCGGCCGTGCAGGGTGATACCCTTGAACACCTCCGCCTCGGCCTTCTTCACGTCGCCGCCGGACCAGTAGTATTGCATGCCGGTCTCGACCAGCGTCCTGATGCGGGCGTCCGTCGCATCGTCGTAGCCGAGGGCGGGGGTGGCCAGGGCGCCCAGCAGGGCCAGGCCGCAGGCGACGCGTCGCATCATGGTGGTGTCCGTTTCGTAAAGCCTTCCCGTGGGTGGTTCATACGATAGATTCCCCGCCGGGAGAATCAGGCATGTCCGACATCCGTTTATCGATCCGACCGGCCCGCGCCGGCGACCAGCAGGCCCTGGTCCGCATTCTCCTGCGCTGCTGGGATGCCGCCTTCGCGCCGCACCTGACGCCAGAGGTGACGGCGCGCTACCACGCCGAGGGCATCGCCGAACGCTTCGTGGCCAGGGAGCTGGACACCATCATCGTCGCCGAAGCGGGCGGGGTGGTGATCGGCCTGACCCACAGTCAGGACGGGTTGATCACCGCGCTGCAGGTTGATCCCGGCCGCTGGGGCCGCGGCGTCGGCCAGGCGCTGCTGGCCGCGGCAGAAGGGCAGGTCGCCAGCGGCGGCCATGCCGCGGCGTGGCTCGAAGTCGATGATTTCAACGCCCGGGCCCAGGCGCTGTATCGCGCCGCCGGCTACACCGAGACCGGGCGGCGGCCGGACACGGAATACCCGTCCGGCACCTACGTGCTGACGATGCGCAAGCTGCTGCCGGTCAAGCTGCGGCCGTGGCGGACGCGGGACCGGGCCGCCGGGCTGGCGTTGTTCGACAGCAACGTGCCGCGCTTCTTCGCGGCGAAGGAGCGGCGGGATTTCACCGATTTCGTCGACCATCTGCGCGGCCCTTATTTCGTGCTCGAGAATGCGGCGGGTGAGATGGTCGGCTGCGGCGGCTACCAGCGGGCCGATGGCGATCCGTCGGTGGTGGTGCTGTGCTGGGGCATGGTGCGCGCCGACCGCCATCGCAGTGGGCTGGGCACGCGCCTGCTGACCGAACGGCTCGACCGCATCGCGGATGAGCCGCGCTACCGCCTGGTGACGATCGAGACGTCGCAGCACAGCCGCGGCTTCTTCGCCCGCCACGGCTTCGTCGAGACCCGGTATGTGTCCGACGGCTACGCCCGTGGCATGGATCTGGTGGAGATGGTGCTGAACCTGGACGGCTACCGGCGGTCCCGCCGGCGCTGACGCGGCCTCTCAGCGGTCGAGCAGGAACACGACATAGCCCCTGAACCACGGGTTGGCGGCCAGGTCGTCCGGCGCCTCGTACTCGCCCCGCTGCACCAGGCCGATGCGGAAGGGCAGGGTCAGCCGGCCCAGCCGGGCCAGATAGGCGCGGTAATTCGGGATGGTGTGGCGGCCCTGGTAGGTCTGCACCACCACCTCGTCGACCACGTCGCGCAACTGGTTGATGGTGTCGGCGTCGCCATTGCTGCCCCAGTCCATCAGCCCGGTGATGCTCAAGCGGTACTCCGCCGGCAGCCGGCCGCGCAGGTCGCGCAGGAAGGCGGCGTAGTCCTGCAGGTGGCGGGTGCGGGCGTCGAAGTCGATCTGGATGCCGACCACCGGGTTGCCGGCCTCGCGCCAGCGCCGGGCCTGGGACAGGATAGTGGCCAGGATCTCCGGCGGCCAGCGCAGCGTGTGGGCGCGATAGGCCAGCCAGACCTCGCCCTGGCGCAGCCGCGGGATGGCGATGCCCTGGGCGATCATCCGCACCCTGCCGTTGCGGCGCGGCTGTTCGATCTGGCCCTGCAGCACATACAGCGTCCGCGCCTGGGCCAGCACCGGCTGCGGCACCACCCCGGCCCACAGCCAGAAGGCGTCATGCGCCGCGGCGTCGACGGCGGTGGCGGCGGCCGGCCCCGGCGCCAGTGCTGCGGCCACCAGGGCCAGCGCCGCCAGCAGC
>NZ_JBYRFX010000551.1:0-8824 GCF_057815775.1 Inquilinus sp. | reverse complement strand
GGCAGCATGTCGCGCATCGCCAGCATCATCCGCGGGTCGGGCGGCACGCCCCAGGGAATGCCGAGGCAGAGCTGGAACAAGGGCGGCGCGTCCAGCAGCCCCTCCTCCACCATCTTCCGGGCGAACCAGAGGTTACCGGTGTCGAAGATCTCGAGCTCGGGCTTCACCCCCAGCTCCTGGATCCGCTTGGCCTGCTTGCGCAGGATGTCGGGGGTCGAGACATAGACCAGCGAGCCGTCGCCGAAATTGAGCGAGCCGCAATCGAGGGTGCAGATCTCCGGCAGCAGCTGTTCGACATGCGGCAGGCGGTCGATGCCGCCGATCAGGTCCGTGTCAGCGCCGAACTTCGTCGGGTTGTCCTGCGGCCCGATCACCAGGTCGCCGCCCATGCCGGCGGTGAGGTTGATGATGATGTCGACGCCGCTGGAACGGATGCGATCGACCACCTCGCGATACAGTGCCGGGTCGCGGCTCGGCTTGCCGGTCTCGGGGTTGCGGACATGGATATGAGCCACGGTGGCGCCGGCCTTAGCCGCTTCCAGCGCGGCATCAGCGATCTGCTGCGGCGTCACCGGAATGGCGGGGTGCTTGTCCACCGTGTCGCCGGCGCCGGTGACGGCGCAGGTGATGATGACGCGCCGGTTGATCTCAGTCTGCAGGGCCATTGCCGGCCATTCCTCTCGCATCGCCGGCGCACCGGCTCCCGAGGGCAAGCCTATGCCATGGCGCCATCCCGACCCTTGATCGAGAGCGACATCGGCTTGATGTTTTCGGTTAGCTGGATACGCCCCGCCGGTCCCGGCTGGGCGGTACCGAGAATTCCTTGCGGTAGGAGCGGCAGAAATGCTCGTAGCTGCCAAAGCCGCAGGCGATCGCCACCTCCAGCAGCGGGTCGTCGGAATACTGCACCATCGACCGCGCCCGCTGCAGCCGCAGCGACTGGTAGAAGCCCTGTGGCCCCTTGCCGAGATGCTGGGCGAACAGCCGCTCGACCTGGCGCGGCGACATGTCGACGGTGCGGGCCAGGGCGGTGACAGCGACCGGGCTGGCGACGTTGCGCTCCATGATCTCGACCATCCGCGCCAGCCTGGCATCGCGGATGTCGAGCTGCTTCGGGATCGACAGGCGCTGCCGGTCTTCCGCATGGCGCAGGGTGTTGTAGATGAACTGCTCCGACACCGCCGCCGCCAGCTTGGCGCCGTGATCCATGCGGATGATCTGCAGCATCAGGTCGAGCGCCGCGGTGCCGCCGGCGCAGGTCAGACGGCGGCGATCCGTCTCGAACAGGCAGGCGCGGGCCTCGACGCGGGGGAATTTCTCGGCGAATCCGTCCAGCGCCTCCCAATGCGCGGTGGCGCGATAGCCGTCGAGCAGCCCGGCCGCGGCGAGCGCGAAGCTGCCGGTGTCGATGCCGCCCAGCACGGCCCCGGCGCGGTCCAGCCGGCGGAACCAGCGGGTCAGCACCGGCGTCACCGCGGCCAGCGGTTCGAAGCCGGCGCAGGTGATCAGCATCGGCAGGTCGTCGGTGCTGCCGGCGACGGCATCGGCCGGCAGCGCCAGCCCGTTCGAGGCTGGCACCGGCGCCCCGTCGGCGGAGAAGATGGTCCAGCGATAGGCATCCCGCCGCGCCAGCCGGTTGGCGACACGCAGCGGCTCCAGCGCCGAGGCGAAGGCCATCATCGAGAAGTGCGGCAGCAGCAGGAAGCCGATGCGGCGGGGGGCGTCGGTCATGGCAGGCCCGATCGGGAGGCGACGTCGTATTTCATCAAACGGCTGGCTGCCTGCGTCAAGACCTTCGTGGTTCCGTATTGCGGACCCATGGCCCCGCTGACCGGAAACTCCTATATTGGTGAGATGACAAAGCCATCGCCTGCCCCGATGCCTGAGGATCCTGAAACCGCTGCCAAACGGCAGGCGATCCTCGAAGGCATTGCAGACGCCGATGCCGGCCGCGTCGCGCCCCATGACGAGGTGCGGCGCTGGCTCGAGTCCTGGGGCACCGGCAAACGCCTGCCGACACCCGAGTGCAAATAGTCCGACTCGCACTGCGAGTCTGGACTCGCGGAGCCCTCTCCGATCTGTCCCGCATCGTCGCCTATATCGAGGCCGCCAACCCGTGGGCGGCTTCACGGCTGGCGGCCCAGCTTTTGAACGCAGCAAACAGCCTTGAACGACTGCCACGGCGGGGCCGCCCCGGCCTCGTTCCGGGGACGCGTGAACTCGCCATCATCCGTCCCTACGTCATTGCCTATCGCGTCGCGGAGAGCGTGGAGATCCTTCGCGTCTGGCATGCAGCCCAGGACCGCTGACGCCACGACAGCGACATCGTCCGGCCATCTTCCTGGTCTTCACTCGACCGTCGGCCCAGCGAGGCCGGTTGGGGAGGCGGCCATGACGATGCCGGTGGAGCAGAAGGTCCCGTCGCGTTGGGATACGCTGGCCTTCAGCACCAAGGCCGCCCTGTTCCGCGCCGCCCGGCGACTGCGCGAGATCCGCGGCCGGCCGGAACGCCATCCCCGGGCCATGGCGCTGCAGGACGCCCCTGTCGTGGCCGAGATCCGGTCGCCGCTGTGGTCCGGTGCCGGGGGCACGCAGGAGCACGGGCTGACCGCCGGCAAGATCCACAATCTGCGCCTCGCCCTGCGCGCCATCGATGGAGTCGAGGTCCCGGCCGGCACCGCGTTCAGCTTCTGGCGGCAGATCGGCCGGGCCACCCGGCGGCGCGGCTTCGTCGCCGGGCGCGAACTGCGCGAGGGCTGCCTGGTCGCCAGCGTCGGCGGCGGGCTGTGTCAGCTGTCGAACGCCCTGTATGAGGCCGCCTTGGCGGCCGGGTTCGAGATCGTCGAGCGCCACGCCCACAGCCGCCTGGTGCCGGGGTCGCGCGCCGCCGCCGGGCGCGACGCCACCGTGTTCTGGAACTATGTCGACCTGCGCTTCCGCAGCCGGCAGGCGTTCCGGATCGAGGCGCGGATGACGGCAACGGAGCTTGAGATCCGCATCCGCGGCGTCGCCGCGCCGACGGCCGGAATCGTGGTCGCCTTTCCCGCCCCTGCCCCACGCGACGCCGCCCATGACTGTGTCGGCTGCAGCCGGGAACAGTGCGTGCGCCATCTGCCGGAGGGCCGGGCGATGACGAAGCTGCCGACGGCCTGGCTGGTCGATGCCTGCTGGCCGGAGTTCGCCGCGCTGCTGCGCGACCAGGCTGGGCCGGAGGACGCCCTGTTCCTGCCGATGCGATGGCCGGCCCGGGACCGCTATCCCTGGCCGGCCACAGCAGGCGGCGAGACCCGGGCCACGCTGCTGGCCCTGTCGCGCGCCCGGGCCTTGCGGCGGCTGCCGCCCCAGGGCGGCGCGCTGCCGCGGACCATGCTGGAGTACGACCGGCGGCTGGCGGCCTTTTACGTCGGACGCCTGTCGCACCGGCACACCCATCTGGTGGTGAGCCAGGCCCTGCTGCCGCATCTGTGGCGTGACGGCTGCCTGCAGGGCCGCAGCTTCGACGTCATGATGGAGCGCTGGCCGCTGGCTGCGCTGCAGGCGCGGCTGGACCGCGGCCTGGCCCGCCATCCCGACAGCCCGACGCTGGGCGATTTCCGCGCACCCGACGAGATCATCGCCGCGGAGGCCGAGGCGCTGGCCGCCGCCGCGCGGCTGTACACGCCGCATCGCGGCGTCGCCGAGCGCTTTCCGGACCGGGCCGTCCGCCTGGACTGGATGCTGCCGGAAATCTCAGCCGGGCCGCGGCCCCAGACCGGTGGCCGCACCATCGTGTTCCCGGCTTCTCCCCTGGGCCGCAAAGGCGCCTATGCCCTGCGTGACGCCGTCGACGGACTGGATATCGACCTGGCCGTCACCGGCAAGGCGCGAGAGCAGAACGGGCCGTTCTGGCGCAATGCCATGGTCCGACAGGTGGCGGCCGGTGCCTGGCCGGACCCAGTCGCCGCCGTGGTGCTGCCCGCACTGGTCGAACACCAGCCGCGGGCGCTGCTGCGGGCCGTGGCGCTGAGGATCCCGGTGATCGCCACCGCCGCCTGCGGCCTCGACGAAGGCCCGGGCGTCACCCTGGTGCCGGAGGACGATGCCGACGCATTGCGCGAGGCGCTGCTGCGCGCGCTGGGCGATGCGCCGGCGCTGCGTCAGGCCTCTTCCAGGAACTCCGCATAGCTGGTGCCGATCGCTGCCACGGCGGCATCGTAGAATTGCTGGCCGTGCTCCGGCCGCGACAGGCCGGGATTCGAGCCGATGCGGCCGTCGGGAAAGCGCCGGCGGTAATCCGCGGCATCGTAGAAGCGGCCGGACGGGGCGATCGGCGGGTCGAGCTCGGCCGTCTTGATATGGTCGGGGAACAGATACTGGGTCACCGAGACCTCGCTGGCGGTGGCATGGCTGCCTTCGGCCACGCCGTACAACTCCTTCGACAGGCGCTGGACGCCGGCATTGTCCCACCAGTTGACCAGGCGGCAGCGGATCGGCGGCAGGGCGAGCGTCCGCATCTCGGAATAGATCTCGTAGAAGGCGGCCTGGATGGTGGCGATGTTGCCGCCATGGCCGTTGACGAACAGGAACCGTTCGAAACCGTGCTCGCCCAGGGCCATCACATAGTCGCGGATCACCATGATCAGGGTCGACGGCCGCAGCGTCATGCTGCCCGGGAAGGTCATGTGATGATGCGCCATGCCGACGCCGATGGTCGGGCCGACCACCGCCCCGGTGTGGTCGCCGACGCCGCGGGCGATGCCCTCGGCGCACAGCGCGTCGGTGCCGATCAGCCCGTTCGGGCCGTGCTGCTCGGTCGAGCCGATCGGCATGATCACGCCGCGCGACGTCTTGAGATAGGCCTCGATCTCCGGCCAGGAGCTGAGCTGAAGCTGCACGATAGGGTTCCTTATCTACATTCGACCCGACGCCGACCGTGTCATGCCCGGACTTGATCCGGGCATCCAGAAACTGTCGACAGCCTCTGGATTGCCAGGTCAAGCCCGGCAATGACAGCAAAGGAAAAAGTCCGTCCTAAATCCCGAGGGCGCAGCCATCCTTGCGCGGATCGGAGCCCGCGACCAGCACGCCGCGTTCATGGTCGATCAGGATCGCCTGGCCGCCGCCCAGCGGCTCGGCCCGCCAGTCGATGACGTGGCCGCGGCCGGCGAGATCGGCGGCCGCAGCCTCGCCCACCCGGCGCTCCAGCTGCAGCACGCCGTCGAAGGCGAAGCTGCGCGGCAGGTCCAGCGCCGCCTGCGGGTCCAAGCCGCGGTCCAGCACCGCTGACAGGAAATGCGCCTGCCCCGTCGCCTGGTAGTGCCCGCCCATCACCCCGAACACGCCGGCGGTGCGGCCGTCGCGCCGCAGCAGGCCCGGGATGATGGTGTGCATCGGCCGTTTGCCCGGGCCGATCGAGTTGGGATGGCCGGGTTCGACCCGGAAGGAGGCGCCGCGGCTGTGCAGCAGCACGCCGGTCGCCGGGTCCAGCAGGCCGCTGCCGAAGCTGTCGAAGATCGAGTTGATGAAGGAGACGGCGTTGCCGTCGCGGTCGACGACGCAGAGATAGACGGTGTCGCGGTGCTCCGGCTCGCTCCACAACGCCGGCCGGCCGGCCCGGCGCGGGTCGATCCGCTGCCGCAGCGTGTCGAGCACCTCGGGCGACAGCAGCGTCCGCGGGTCGTGCGGCATGTGGTCGGGGTCGCCGATCAGCGCGTCGCGATGGTGGTAGGCGAGCTTGGTCGCCTCGGCCAGCAGGTGGATGCGGTCGGCGTCCGGCATCTCCGCCGACAGATCGGTGCCGCTGAGCAGGCCGAGGATCATCAGCGCAGCCAGGCCCTGGCCGTTCGGCGGGCATTCCACGACCTCGGTGCCGCGGTAGTCGAGACGGATCGGGTCGACCCAGTTCGCCCCGTCGCGGCCGGCGGCGAAATCCTCCGTCGTGTGCAGCCCGCCCCTGGCCTGGAGGAACCGGACCAGCGAGTCCGCCACCGCGCCGGTGTAGAAGGCATCGGCCCCCTTGGCCCCGATATCCCGCAGCCGGGCGCCGAGCAGCGGCTGGGCATGCCGTTCGCCGACCGCCGGGATCCGGCCACCGGGCAGGAACACGCTGCGGCAGCCCTCGTCACCGGCCAGGAACGCGGCCTCCTCCGCCCAGTCGAAGGCGACGCGGGGCGTCACCGGATAGCCCTGCTCGGCATAGAGGATGGCGCGGGCGAACAGGCGGTCGAGCGGCAGGGAGCCGTGCTCGCCATGCAGCCGGCACCAGGCCGAGACCGCGCCCGGCACCGTGACGGCATGCGGGCTGCGCTGCGGGATGGCCGACAGCCCCTGGGCTACCAGCGCCTCGGCCGTCGTCGCCCGCGGCGCCCGGCCGCTGCCGTTGAGGGCCATCGCATCCTGGCCGGCCGGGGCGTAAAGCACGAAGCAGTCGCCGCCGATGCCGGTCATATGCGCTTCGACGACGCATTGCACCGCGACCGCGGCCAGCGCCGCATCGACCGCGTTGCCGCCATCCATCAGGACCTCGAGCCCGGCGGCGGAGGCCAGCGGGTGGGAGGTGGCGATCGCCGCCTCGCCCGCCATCAGCGCCGAGCGTCCCGGCTGACCGAAATCCCGTTGCATCCGCAGCGTCCTTATTCGTGTCCGTGTCCGTCGTTGATATCGACTGCAATGCAGGTTTGGCAACCCGGACGCCTGTGGCCGGGACAAAAGGCGCGGGCAGCCGACGTGCCGCACTCCGCATCGTCTCGATCGGCTGAAATCCGCCGAAGAATCCCAGACTAACGATGTATTAATATACATACATTCACGAATGTTGATAATAGTGTCATCGTAACTCTTGGCCGTTACTGAACACACCCACGCTCCTGGACAATCGACGCAACATCTCGATTGATTTTACCTGTCATCCCCCATAACGTTCTCCCCGCTCGGCCGGGGGGTCGGCGATGTGATCGCGTTGCGGTCACGTGCGCGTAAAAGGGGACTAGTGATGCGGAAGTATTTGATGCTCGGGGTGTGCCTTGCGGCCACCACGGGGGGGATCAGTGCTGCCCAGGCCGATATCGCCGTGAAGATCAACGGCTGGGTCGGCTTCATGGGCGGCCTGTTCATTACACGCACCGACACAGGTACGCTCGATCGCGACTACGACTTCGTGTCCAATGCGCGCCTGCAGTTCGACATCAAGAACGTGACCGATTCGGGCCTGGAATATGGCGCCCGCATCCGCATGAACAATGTCGATCGCAAGAACAACGTCACCGTCGACCGCACCTATGCCTATGTGAAGGGCGACTTCGGCACGATCACCGCCGGTGATGCGCCGATCGCTTCGGCGGATATCGGCTACGTCTACGCCCATGACACGCTGAACTCGAAGCTCGGCCTCGGCGCCAGCTGGGCCGACGGGCTGGACGGCAAGTTCAACCTGTTCGGCGGCTCCGACACCTTCTACGCCGTTGACCCGAGCTACGGCATCGGCGGCCTCGCCGGCAAGGACACCAAGGTCAAGTACACTTCGCCGAGCTTCGGTGGCCTGTCCTTCGCCGTCGACTTCACCCCGGTGGCCGGCGGCAAGAACGCCGCGGCGTCCGGCCACGGCACCGGCGGCGGCACCAACGATCATGCCGGCAATGGCGGCCTGGGCGACCTGACCAACGACGCCACCACCCGCTACGAGAACGTCGTCACCGCCGGCCTGAACTACGCCAAGACCTTCGACGGCACCACGATGCGGCTGGCCGCGTCGGCCGGCACCGGCAACGGCGTCAGCGGCAATGAGGACTACCAAGCCTACACCGTCGGCGGCCAGGTCGGCTTCGCCAACGGCATCAATGCCAGCGTGAACTGGGTGCACTTCGCCAGCACCTTCCGCGCCCACAAGTCGATCGACTCGATCGTCGGCGACATCTCCTACGCCAGCGGCCCGCTCGTCGCCTCGGTCGGCTACGTCTACGCGACGGCGGAGAAGGGCAACGGCCTGAGCTCGTCCTTCACCAACGGTGCGGACCTGAAGGCCAACCACAGCGCCATCCTGTCGCTGCTCTACAACGTCGCGCCGGGCCTCAACACCTTCACCGAGCTGGCCTATGAGCGGAACGAGTTCCGCACCGGCCGCGACTACGAGGCGACCACGCTGACCTCCGGCCTGGCCATCTCCTTCTAAGACGGTTCGCGACGGATACCGTCAACCCAGCAGACTTGAGGGGCGGCGCCAGGGGCCGCCCCGCTTTTCTGCCACTGTATTGCCCACGACCCCCGATTTCCCCCGATAGTGTTACAGTTATATGTAATTCACACTGCTGCAACGAGATAAAGGTCAGTCACGGCAGGTGACTGTTTTGTTAAATCTTCTGAAAATGCGATCTAAGCCCAACTCGCATGGTTGATTTGATGATGACCGGCTTCGTATAAGCCGCCTCGCTTAGATCTGATGTAGGGCTCGGCGTTTCCGTCTGGGAGCGCGCGTGTCCGACATGCGAGGGGAAACAAAATGCGGAAGTTTTTGTTGCTCGGGGTGTGCCTGGCGGCCACCACGGCGGGGATTGGTGCTGCCCAGGCCGAACTCAGCGTCAAGGTGAACGGCTGGGTCGGCTTCCTGGCCGGCATCTCCATTTCCCGTACCGATTCCGAGAATCTCGACCGCGACTATGACTTCGTGTCCGGGGCGCGGCTGCAGTTCGACATCAAGAACGTGACCGATTCGGGCCTGGAATACGGCGCCCGTATCCGCATGAACAATGTCGACCGCAAGAACGGCGTCACCGTCGACCGCACCTATGTCTACGTCAAGGGCGGCTTCGGCACCCTGACCTTCGGCGACGCGCCGTATGTCGGCGCGGAC
>NZ_JBYRFX010000550.1:0-2498 GCF_057815775.1 Inquilinus sp. | reverse complement strand
GCCCAGCGCGAACAGTTCATGGTCCAGGCGGCCAAGCTCTATTACGACCTGGACCGGAACCAGAGCGAGATCGCGCAGGAACTCGGCCTGACCCGCTGGCAGGTCGGCCGGCTGCTGCAGGAGGCGCGCGAGACCGGCATCGTCCGGATCGAGATCGTGCCGCGGGCGCAGCGCCGGCCGGATCTGGAAAGCCGGCTGCAGGCGCGCTGGGGCCTGCGCGAGGCGATCGTGGTGCCCGGGCCGGCCTCCGGCGACAGCATCGCCGATGAAGGCATCGCCATCGACGCCGTGGCCCAGGCGGCCGGCCAGTATCTCGCGGCGCTGACGCCCAGCCCGGCGCTGGTCGGCGTGTCCTGGGGCCGCACCATGACGGCGGTGGCCCGGCGCCTGCCGCCGCGCTGGAACGACGGCGTCCAGGTGGTGCTGATGAACGGCGCCACCAACATCCGCGGCACCGCCTTCCGCACCAACGCCGTGGCCGAAGGCTTCGCCGAGGCCGGTAACGGCTCGGCCACGCTGCTGCCGGTGCCGGCGATCGTCGGCAACCCGGCCACCCGCACGGTGCTGGAAGAAGACCCCGTCATCGCCGGCATCCTCGACATCGCCCGCAAGGCGCCCGTCGCCTGCTTCGGCATGGGGCCGATGACCACCCGCTCCGTGCTGGTTGATTCCGGCTATCTCGATGCCGGCGAGATCGCGGCCTTGCAGCGGGCCGGCGCGGTCGGCGACGTGCTCGGCCGCTTCCTCGATGCCGAGGGCCGGATCGTGTCGCCCGAGCTCGACGCCCGCACCATCGGGCTGCGCCCCGAGGCGCTGCGCGACAAGGCCTATGCCATCGGCGTCGCCGCCGGCGCCCACAAGGCCGGCATCGCCCGCGCCTGCCTGGCGGCGCGCTACATCAATGTCCTGGTCACCGATGCGGCCACCGCCGCGCAGCTTCTGAGCGGAGACGTCAATGCCTGATCTTGGAGCCCATGCCGAGCTGGCGGCCCGCAACAGTCACCGCAATCCCGGCATGGCGCTGGAGCTGGACTGGGTCGAGGCGGCGCGGGTCAATCTCCGCGCCGCCGAGCGCCGGGCCGCGACCCTGACCACCCGGCGCAGCGTGAAGAAGGAATACCAGGCCGCCTGGCTGGTGAAGGCGATCACCTGCATGGACCTGACCACCCTGGCCGGCGACGACACGCCGGGCCGGGTGCAGCGCCTGTGCGCCAAGGCCCGCCGCCCACTGCGCGACGATCTGGTCGAGGCGCTGGGTCTGGGCGACCGGCCGCCGACCACCGGTGCTGTCTGCGTCTACCCGACCATGGTCGCGCCGGCGGTCAAGGCGCTGGCCGGCAGTGGCATTCCGGTCGCCTCGGTCGCCACCGGCTTCCCGGCCGGGCTGACGCCGCTGCCACAGCGGCTGGCCGAGATCCGCTACGCCGTGGGCGAGGGCGCCGCCGAGATCGACATCGTCATCAACCGGGCCCAGGTGCTGAACCGCGACTGGGCGGCGCTGTATGACGAGGTCCGGGCGATGCGCGAGGCCTGCGGCGAGGCGCATCTGAAGACCATCCTGGCCACCGGCGACCTGAAGACCCTGCGCAATGTCGAGGCCGCCAGCCTGGTCTGCATGATGGCCGGCGCCGATTTCATCAAGACCTCGACCGGCAAGGAGGACGTCAACGCCACCCTGCCGGTCAGCCTGGTGATGGTGCGCGCCATCCGCGACTACCAGGCCCGCACCGGCGAACGCGTCGGCTTCAAGCCGGCCGGCGGCCTGCGCACCGCCAAGGACGCCATCGCCTGGCTGATCCTGATGAAGGAGGAGCTGGGCCGGCCCTGGCTGGAGCCGGAGCTGTTCCGCATCGGCGCCTCCTCGCTGCTCGCCGATGTCGAGCGCCAGCTCGAGCATTTCGTCACCGGCCGGTATTCGGCCGGCCACCGCCACGCCGCCGCCTGAGGACCCAGACCATGCCCCGGATCGCGGAGATTCTCGACACCATGGAGTACGGCCCGTCGCCCGAGGACAGCGGCATCGCCCGCGAGTGGCTGGCGCGGCATGAGGCCGGCTTTGGCCATTTCATCGACGGCAAGTTCGTCGCCCCGGCCGAAGGCGGCCGGTTCGAGGTGCTCAACCCGGCCACCGGCAAAGTGCTGGCACAAGTGGCACAGGGCACGGCGAAGGACGTCGAGGCGGCGGTGAAGGCCGCGCGCCGGGCGCAGAAGGGCTGGGCGGCGCTGCCAGGCCACCAGCGCGCGCGCCACCTCTATGCCCTGGCCCGCCATGTCCAGCGCCGCGAGCGGCTGCTGTCGGTGGTCGAGACCATGGACAACGGCAAGCCAATCCGCGAGAGCCGGGACATCGACATCCCGCTGGTCGCCCGCCATTTCTACCACCATGCCGGCTGGGCCTCGCTGGTCGAGACCGAATTTCCGGGCTACCGCCCGGTCGGGGTCTGCGGCCAGATCATCCCGTGGAATTTCCCGCTGCTGATGCTGGCCTGGAAGGTGGC
>NZ_JBYRFX010000549.1:0-4309 GCF_057815775.1 Inquilinus sp. | reverse complement strand
CGGTGCAGTCGATCGTCTGGCAGGCCCTGCGGAACACGTCCGATCCCGAGGTGCTGCGGGATTCCATCGAGTCGCGCCTGTTCGCCCTGTCCCGGTCGCACGACCTGCTGACCCACGAGAACTGGGAAGGGGCCGGGCTTCTCGACCTGGTCAAAGCGGCCCTGGAGCCGTTCGGGGTGGCCAATGGGCGGTCGGAGCATTTTTCCATCACCGGCGGAAACATCCGCGTCTCGCCGAAAGCCGCCCTCGCCCTCGGCATCGCCTTCCACGAACTCGCGACCAATGCGGTCAAGTACGGCGCGTTTTCCAACAAGACCGGATCCGTCCTGATCTCATGGACGGTGGAGGCATCGCCGAAGGGCGATCGGCTGGTTCTGCGCTGGCAGGAGACGGGTGGGCCACCTGTGCTGCCCCCGTCCCGCAAGGGGTTCGGGTCGCGGGTCATCGAGCGCGGCCTGGCCCACGAGCTGGAGGGGACGGTCGCCCTCGACTACCCTGCCGACGGCGTGATCTGCACGGTCGACTTTCCTGCACCGAACGGTGCCCGGGATGGATAAGCCGCTGGCCGGCCGGCGCGTCCTCGTGATCGAGGATGAAATGCTGGTCCTCATCATGATCGAGGACATGCTGGCCGACCTCGGCTGCGCGTCGGTGACGGCCGCCGCCACGGTGACCCAGGCCCTCGCCCTGATCGAGGCGCAGGCCTTCGATATTGCCATGTTGGATATGAACCTGAATGGCGACACGACTTACGCCGTGGCCGACGCGCTCACCGCGCGCGGGGTGCCGTTCGTCTTCTCGACGGGCTATAGCGGCCACAGCGTGAAGGAGAGCTATCGCGACCGGCCCGTTTTGAAGAAGCCCTTCATGGACCGGCAATTGGCCGAGATTCTTACACGCGTGCTTCCGCGCTGATCGCCAATCGGCGGTCGCCTGGCAGGGATGGTGGCTGACAATTTCGACTTCCAGGCTGCCAGCTTGCGGCGAAGAGCGTCTCCATTCCTGGATTCACGATGGGTCGGCTTCGTCCACTTTGCTAACTCTTGTCGGGCCGCCGTGCGCCTCCGAAGCGGACATTTCGGGGCACAGATCGGCCCAGCGCGAGAATGGTTAGGCCGCGCTATTCCAGGAGCAGTTTGTCGAGCGTGATCGGAAGGTCCCTGATCCGTTTGCCGGTGGCATTGTAGACGGCATTGGCGATCGCCGCGGCCACGCCAGTGATGCCGATCTCGCCGATACCGTGCAGGCCGAGCGGCGTGTGTGGATCGGGAATGTCGTTCCAGATCACATCGATCTCGGGCACGTCGAGATGTACCGGAACATGGTATTCGGCGAGCGACGGGTTCATGAAGCGGCCGCTGCGCTCATCGAACAGGGCCTCTTCGGTGAGCGCCATGCCGATCCCCATGATGATGCCGCCCCGGAACTGGCTCGCCGCCGTCTTGGGATTCAGGATGCGGCCGGTGTCGAACGACCCCAGCCAGCGCGAAACCCGCACCTCGCCCGTGATCCCGCTGACGCGCACTTTGCAGAACTGCGCGCCATAGGAGTGCATCGAGTACTTCGTGAGCTCGGTCGGCTTCGGCGCATCGGCCTCGCATTCGAGATGGTCCCGCCCGGCCTGGCGCAGGATCGACTGATAGCTCTCGCCACGGCCGGGGTCGTCGATGCGGAAGAGACCGCCGTCGCGCGCCTCCACCTCGTCCGGGCGGGCCCCCGCCAGGGGGGACTCGCTCCCAGCCAGCGCCAGCAGCTCCTTCACCAGCGCCTCGCTTGCGGCGATCACGGCGGCGGCGACGCTGGCCGTCTGGCAGGAGCCGCCGGCGATCGGACTGTTCGGCATGTCGGTGTCGCCGTATTCGAAGGTGACCTGGTCGATCGCCAGGCCCAGCCGCTCGGCGGCGTGCTGTGCCTGCACCGTCGCCGTGCCCATGCCCATCTCATGCGCCGCGGCCCGGACCACGGCGTGGCCGTTGCCGGTCAGGCGGATGAGCGCAGCGCCGGGCCGCCGGTAATAGGGATAGGTGGCGGTCGCCACGCCTTGCCCGATCAGCCATTCGCCGTCGCGCCGGGAACGCGGCTCCGCACTGCGATCGGCCCAGCCGAAGCGCTCCGCGCCCCGCCGATAGGCTTCGACCAGGTTGCGGCTGGAAAAATCCGTGCCCTTCTCCGGGTCCTTGTCCGGCTCGAAACGCCGGCGCAGTTCGATCGGATCGATGCCGCCGGCGACGGCCAGTTCATCGATGGCGGATTCCAGCGCGAAGGTGCCGACCGCCTCCCCGGGCCCGCGCATAGCCGTGTTGGCGACCATGTCGAGTTCGACGACCTTCTGCTGCAGCAGCATCGTGTCGGCTGCATAGAGATGCCGTGCCGGGAAGGTGAACTGCTCCGGGAACGAGTTGTGCGAGACGACCGCGGTGGTCCCGGTGTGGATCAGGGCGCCAAGCGTCCCGTCGGTCTTTGCTCCGAGCGCGACCCGCTGCTGTGAAAGCGTGCGGCCGCCGGTGATCCGGAACACGCCTTCGCGCGAGAGGACAAGGCGCACGGGCCGCTGCACCAGCTTCGCCGCCGCGACGCAGAGCAGAGTGTGGTTCCAGACACCCTTGCTGCCGAAGGCGCCGCCGACGAACGGCGCCAGGACGCGAACCTTCTCCTCCTCCAGTCCGAAGGCCGTCGCCAGGGTATAGCGCGCAGCCCGCAGCACCTGCGACGTATCGTGGACAGTAAAGGCGTCGTCGCCGTCCCATTGGGCCGTCGAGGCGTGCAGCTCGATCGCGCCATTGTAGTGGCGGGGCGTTCGATAGACCGCGTCGACATGAAACGCGGCGTCCGCGAGCGCGGCTTCGGCATCCCCGATCTTCACCTCCGGCGGCTGGCCAAGAATGCTTTTCGGCATCTGGGCGTCTGGCAGCAGGGCCTCGAAGGCCAGGGCGGGCTGCTCGCGATCGTAATCGACACGCACCAGCGAGGCGGCGTGGTCGGCGGCTTCCTGCGTTTCGGCAATCACGACGGCGACCGGCTGGCCATTCCAGCGCACGGCATCGTCCTGCATCACCGGCAGGTCGCTCATGGCAGCGCCGTTCGGATCGCGCACCATCGCCGGCGGGGCCTTCATCTTCGGGCAGTTCTCATGCGTCATGACGGCGATGACGCCCGGCGTCTGGTACGCAGTGGTGCTGTCGATGCGGGTGATGCGGCCGCGGGCGATGGTGCTGCAGACCACCGCCGCATAGACCAACCCCTCCAACTGAACCTCGGCCGTGAAGCGCGCCGTGCCGGTCACCTTCAGCAGCCCATCGACCCGGGACAGGGGCCGACCCACCACCCGGCCGGCGCCGATCAGCGGGTCCGCCGGCCTGTCGGGCATCAGCTTCGCGACGGTCTCGATGGCTTTCTGCACGATGCTCATGACCGCGCCTCCCCATGCCCGGCCAGTTCGGCCAGCGCGTTGACGATCAACCGTCGGGCAAGCTCGATCTTGAACCCGTTCCAGGCGAGGCCGACCGCGTCGTTCAACTCGGCTTCGGCGGCACGGCGGAAGCTGACTTCGGTCGCCGGCGCGCCCCGCAGCGCATGTTCGGCCTTGGCCGCACGCCAAGGCTTGGGCGCGACGCCGCCGAGCGCCAGCCGGACATCCCGGACCGTTCCGCTCTCCTCATCGATATCGAGAGCGGCGGCAACCGACACCAGCGCGAATGCGTAGCTCGCGCGGTCGCGCGCCTTGCGGTAGGTCGAGCGTATGGCGAATGGCAGCGCCGGCAGTTCGACCCCGGCGATCAGTTCGCCGGACATGAGCTCGGTCTCGATATCGGGCGTCTCGCCGGGAAGCCGGTGCAGATCCGTCAGCCCAAGTGCGCGAGACCCCTGCGGGCCCTCGAGATGGACGAACGCGCCCAGTGCCACCAGGGCCACGCACATGTCCGATGGATGGGTGGCAACGCAATGGGGCGACGCGCCCAGGATCGCATGGAAGCGGTTGAAGCCATCGACTGCGTCACAGCCGGTGCCCGGCGCGCGCTTGTTGCAGCGCGCGGCATCGTCATAGAAATAGGTGCATCGCGTCCGCTGCAGGATGTTGCCGCCGACCGTCGCCATGTTGCGGATCTGGCCCGATGCGCCGGACAGGATTGCGCGCGAGAGCACCGGATAGCGGGCACGTACGCCCTGATGCTCGGCGACCGCGGTGTTGCGTGCCGCTGCCCCGATGACGATACCACCGTCCTCGCGCTCCTCGATTGCGGTCGAAAGATCCGTGACATCGACGAGCGAGGTCGGCCGCTCGATCGTCTCGCGCATCAGATCGACGAGG
>NZ_JBYRFX010000548.1:0-3957 GCF_057815775.1 Inquilinus sp. | reverse complement strand
CGGGCCGGTGAAGCCGGTGTTGCCGAACCCACCCAGGCCGCCGCCGAAGCCACCATGGCTCCCGCTGAACAGGGATTCGATGCCCTGGAACAGCAGGGCTCCACCGGCGATGCCAGCCGCCGTGGTCGCGGCGCTGCGCAGGAAGGACGGGGCGGACGACTGGGCCTGGGCCCATGGCCCGGGCGCAGGCTGCGCCGGGGCATAGGCCGGCGGGGCCTGGGTGTAGCTGGGCGCCTGGGCCGGCGCCGGAGCGGCGGCCGCGCCGGTGCCGAACAGGGCGCCGAGGAAGCTGCCACCGCCGCTGCTGCGCTGCGGCTGGGCCGCCTGCTGTTCCAGCTCCGCGATCCGGGCCTGGGCTTGGTGCAGCGCATAGTCCTGGATCAGCACCGTCTGGGCCAGCAGATAAGGCGCGTCCGGCTGGTCGCGGGTGAGGTCGCGGATGGTCGCCTCCGCCTCGTCATCCTTCGCTGCCGCCGGGGCCTGCTTCAGCCGGGCGACCAGATTGGCCAGAAGGTCGCGTTCCTGAGGTGTCATCACAAATCTCCGGTCGGGCCCGCGGCTGCGGGCGCCCCCTCCGTCCCCGATATGGGCAGGGGTGCGGCGAGGTGCATCGGCGGCGCGGCGCGATGACGCGCCACCCGGCGCCGGGTTCAGGAATGCGGCGGTGTGTAGCCATCGGTCAGCGTCTTCATGAAGGCGACGACGTCGTCGATTTCCGCATCGGTCAGGGCCGGCACGTCGCCGAGATGGCGGTCGAAGGGCGGGTCGAGGTTGAGATTCGCCAGGTACTGCGCCGGCAGGTCGTCATATTTGCGCACGCTGCCATCCGGGTTGCGCGGATACCAGCGGCCGGGGTCGGTCTCGCGCGTGACGTAGAAGGCGACGGCGTCGCGCAGGCTGTGGATCACGCCGTTGTGGAAGAAGGTCTGGCGCAGCGCCACGTTGCGCAGGCTGGGGGTGCGGAACAACCCGCAATATTCCGGATGGTTGGCCAGGTCGGTGCGCAGCGGCCCGCAGACGCCGAGATCGAAAAAGGCCGGGTCGGCATTGGCCGGAATCTCCGCGTTGCGCGGCACGGCGATGGCGATCATCCCGGCATCGGTGAATTGCGGCGGGGTGCCGTCATTGCCGCGCTGGCTGATATGGCATTCCGCGCAATTGCCCTTGGCCGGGTCGTTGAACAGGTCCAGGCCCCGCGCCTCCTGCGGCGTCAGCGTGGCCTGGCCGGCGAGGAAGGCATCGTATTTGCTGGTGTAGGGGTAGAAGCTGGCGGCGTCCTGCTCATACACCTCGAATGCCTTCAGGATGCCGGCGTAGAGCGCCGGCCGGTCGGCCAGGATGGCGTCGCCATAGATCTTGCGCAGCGCCTCGCCATAGCCCGCCGCCAGGGCATGGGTCACGACCTCGTCCGGCGTGGCGTTGCCCATCTCGAAGGCGGAGAGCAGCGGGATGGCCGCCTGGTCGGCGCCGCGGTCGACCCGGCCGTCCCAGGTCAGCCCGCCGGTCGGGCCGTTGTCGACGCTTTCGTCCGAATCATCCTCGGAATCGAAGAAATGCTCGGTGAAGGGCGGCACGTCCTGCAGATAGGTCAGCGACGGCACCGCGCGCCCGCCGGGCTGGGCCATGTCGCCGCCGCCCATCTGCACCGGCAGCGCGTTCGGCGGGCCGAAGCCGTGATCCGGGGCGTGGCAGGAGGCGCAGGCGAGCTTGCCCGAGGCCGACAAGGTGGGATCCAGGAACAGGGCACGGCCGAGCACGGTCAGCCCCTCGACCTGGCGCCGCACCTCGGCCCGGGACATCCCGCCCGGGGCCGCGACCCCCGGCGTGGCGCTCTGGGCGGCGGACAGGGCCGATCCCAGCGCCGCGAAGGCCAGGCCGCCGGCCGCCAAGCCCAACACTATCCCTCGATAACGGACACCCGATCCCCAGGCCATTCCGGGCCACCCCATGCTTCTGTCGCGACGTGGCGCCGGGTCCGGCGCTGCGCTTCCCCTTCTATGCCCAAAAAGTTTCACTTGAGCGACGGCTCGTGCCGCGCGAGTGCTGACGGGCGGAAGGGGACTAGCCACCGGACCTGTGTGCCGGGAGCCAAACGGGGAAGCCGCATGAAGAGAATGATCGTTTCCGCCATCGCGGCTGGCGCCGCCGGGCTGCTCGCGCCGCCGGGCTTCGCCGCCGATCCCGGCCAGGATGCGGCGTTGCACGCTATCGACACGGTGGTCGTGCTGTATGCCGAGAACCGCAGCTTCGACAATCTCTACGGCGCCTTTCCGGGCGCCGAGGGGCTGGCGGCCGCGTCCGACGCGGCCAAGGTCCAGCTCGACCGCGACGGCACGGCGCTGAAGGAGCTGCCGCCGGTGTGGGACGGGCTGACCGCCAAGGGCCTGACGCCCGCGGTGACCCAGGCGCAGACCGAGCATCTGCCGGACGGCCCGTTCGACATGGACGACCCGCAGGGGCTGAACGTCTCGCTCGACACCGTCACCCATGATCTGTGGCATCGCTTCTACCAGAACCAGATGCAGATCGACGGCGGCAAGAACGACAAGTTCGTCGCCTATGCCGATGCCGGGGCCGAGGTGATGGGCCATCTCGACGGCTCGAAGACGGTGATGTGGCAGATCGCCCAGCGCTACACGCTGGCCGACCATTTCTTCATGGGGGCCTTCGGCGGTTCCTTCATGAACCACATCTGGCTGGCCTGCGCCTGCGTCGCGCGCTACCCCGACGCCGCCACCAGCCCGGCGAAGCCGTCGATCGCCGCGGTCGACCCGGATGGCGTGACCCTGACGCTGGCGCCGAACTCGCCGAAATCGGCGATGGACGGCATCCCGAAATTCGTCGCCGACGGCAACATCACGCCCGATTTCTACGCCGTGAACACGATGCAGCCGCCGTATCAGCCGAGCGCCAACCCGCCGGCGAAGGATGGCGACACGGCCCTGGCCGACCCGCTGGCGCCGACCACCCTGCCGCCGCAGACCGAGACCACGATCGGCGACCTGCTGAGCGCCAAGGGCGTGAGCTGGGCCTGGTATGGCGGCGCCTGGCAGTCGGTGCTGGACCATGGCAACGCCACGCCGGTCCCCGCCTTCCAGTACCATCACCAGCCGTTCAACTACTTCGCCAGCTTCGCGCCCGGCACCGCGGCCCGGCAGGAGCATCTGCGCGACGGCGGGCTGGACGGGGCAGGGCTGGTCAAGGCGATCGATGCCGGCACGCTGCCGCAGGTCACCTTCTACAAGCCGCAGGGCAATCTGAACGAGCACGCCGGCTATGCCGACGTCACCTCCGGCGACGCCCATCTCGCCATGCTGATCGACCATCTGCAGAAGAGCCCGCAATGGCCGCACATGCTGGTCATCGTGACCTATGACGAGAATGGCGGCTTCTGGGACCATGTCGCGCCGCCGAAGGGCGACCGCTGGGGGCCGAGCATGCGGATCCCGGCGATCATCATCTCGCCCTTCGCGAAGAAGGGCTTCGTCGACCACACGCCCTACGACACGACCTCGATCCTGCGCTTCATCACCCGGCGCTTCGAACTGCCGGTGCTGGCCGGCATCGCCGCCCGCGACGCCGCCATCGCCGCCAACGGCAACCCGCCGCTGGGCGACCTGACGGCCGCGCTGGACTTCGCCAGCAACTGAGGCCCGGGAGGCGGCGCCAGCCCCCGGCCCAACCTACGCATTCGCGTAACCTCTCCCGCCTGGCGGGAGAGGTCGGGCTCGCGCAGCGAGACCGGGTGAGGGTTGGTCCCGGCCTCGACAAAGGGCCCTCACCCGGAGGCGCAAGCGCCTCCGACCTCTCCCGCAAGCGGGAGAGGCAACGTGAACAGAGGCCGCCTCAACGGCGCTTGTCGGCGTCGATCATCCGCTGCCGGTACCGCTCCGCGACGCGGGCATTCTCCTCATACGCCCGTTCCAGGGCCTCGCGGCGCCGTTGTCGGTCGGCTTC
>NZ_JBYRFX010000547.1:0-1738 GCF_057815775.1 Inquilinus sp. | reverse complement strand
CGAGCAGGGTGACCACGCCCGGCGCGCCGATCGAGGCGCCGAGCAGCCGGTCCGGATGCAGGTAGAGGAAGCGGTGGGTGAAGTGGCCGCCGCCGGAGAAGCCGTACATCAGCACCCGGTCGCCCGCGACCCGGTACTTGGCCTGCATCTCGGCGATCATCGCCAGCAGCACGGCGTCGTAATGCAGCGGGCCGGCGCGCATCAGCTTGTAGCTGGAGAGGTCGCCGGGTTCGGTGATGCCGACCGGGAACAGCGGCGCCAGCACGATCACCCCGTGCTGCTCCGCAAAGTCGGCGAAGCCGTCGCGATAGGCCTGCATGCCGCGTTCGGTGCCGTGCACGATCACCGCCAGCGGCCAGCTGTCGCTGCCGTGCTCGTCATAGGCCTCGGGCACATAGGCGCAGTAGCTGAAGCGCTGGTCCAGGCCGCAGGCGAACACCGTGGTCGCCCCGAAATCATAGGATGCCAGCCGCGTTCCATGCCCGTGCGGTCGCGCCATGATGCCCCCTTGTGCCTGTTTGCCGGAAAGTGCAACATGTTTTTGTTAACATGAAAAGCATAATCTGACGAATTCTACCTAGCATGACGATGTTCATGCTCAGGAAACGCAGCAGCGAGCCCAATCCTTGGGAGTCGCGGGCCGTCCCGCCGCCCGAACATTTCCCTGTCGCCGAAAACCGGCCGGCGCTTATGGTGGCGGCCCGGCCACATCGCCTGCGACCATGACCGACCCGAAGCCCAGCCTGGGCGAATGCCTGCGTGACCTGCGCCGCCGCAATGACTGGACCCTGGCCCAGGTCAGCGCCATGACCGGCCTGGCCGTCTCGACCCTGTCCAAGGTCGAGAACAACCAGATGTCGCTGACCTACGACAAGCTGCTGCAGCTGGCGCAGGGCATGAAGGTCGACATCGCCGAGCTGTTCGGCACCCGCGCCCCCGCCGGCTCGGGCGGCCGCGGCCGCCGCGCCGTCAGCCGCCAGGGCGAGGGCCGGGCGATCCAGACCCGGACCTACGACTACGTCTATGTCTGCGCCGAGCTGTCGCGGAAGAAGATGGTGCCGATGATCGGGCTGGTGCGGGCCCGGTCGATCGACGAATTCGAGGACCTGATCCGCCATCCCGGCGAGGAGTACACCTATGTGCTGGAGGGCGAGCTGGACCTGCACACCGAGCTGTACGCCCCGACCCGGATGAAGGCCGGGGATTCGATCTATTTCGACAGCACCATGGGCCACGCCTATGTCAGCGTCGGCGACCGGCCGGCCCGGATCCTGTGCGTCTGCACCATGACCGAGCAGGACCTGACCGCCGCGGTGCTGGAGGCCGAGGGCATCGAGCCGCTGCCGGCGTGAGGACGCCGGCCCGGGACATGGCGATATAAAGATGTCTTTATATGAGCATTGACGTGCGCGCCCCGCCTCGGCACACTCCGCCGGTTCGTGGTTCTCCGGGCCCATTCGCGGGCGCCGGAGCTAAGAGGGAATCCGGTGAGCCGCAAGGCGATGCCGGAGCTGCCCCCGCAACTGTGAGCGGCGAGCCGAGGTCCAACTTGCGTCACTGAAGCCGGAAGGCTTCGGGAAGGCCGGACCAGAGCTGTGACCCGCAAGCCAGGAGACCTGCCGCGAACACGCACGTCCCTGGGCGGGGTGTCCCGGTGGTTCGCCTGCGATCCTGCCGGCCCGTGGCCGTCGGGACATGCCGCACGCGTCCGCTCGGCCTTTGCCCCCAATCTTTGGGG
>NZ_JBYRFX010000546.1:0-3709 GCF_057815775.1 Inquilinus sp. | reverse complement strand
TGGAAGGTCATGCCGGGTTCCAGGATGGTGCGGTCGCCCGGGCGCAGGCTCATGGTCCGCTCGCCCCAATCCGGCGGATAGCTCAGGCCGATCGGGTAGCCGGTGCGGTTGTCCTTGGTGATGCCGTATTTCTTCAGCACGCCGAAGAAGGCATGGGCGATGTCCTCGCAGGTGTTGCCCGGCCGCGCCGCCTCCAGCCCGGCCTCCATCCCCTCCAGCACCGCCTTCTCGGCGTCGAGGAAAGCCTGGGTCGGCTTGCCCAGGAACACCGTGCGCGACAGCGGGCAGTGGTAGCGCTTGTAGCAGCCGGCGATCTCGAAGAAGGTGCCCTCGCCCGACCGCATCGGCTTGTCGTCCCAGGTCAGATGCGGTGCCGAGGCGTCGGCGCCCGACGGCAGCAGCGGCACGATCGCGGGATAGTCGCCGCCGATGCCATCCACGCCGCGGGTCCCGGCGTCGTAGATCTCGGCCACCAGATCGTTCTTGCGCAGGCCGGGCTCGATCTTCTCCAGGATCCGCTTGTGCATCGCCTCGACGATGCGCGCGGCCTTGCGCATGTAGTCCAGCTCCTGCGGGCTCTTCACCGCGCGCTGCCAGTTCACCAGCGCGGTGGCGTCGGCGAAGCGTGCGTTGGGCAGGTGGCGCTGCAGCGAGGCGAAGGCGGCGGCCGAGAACCAGTAATTGTCCATCTCGACGCCGATCGAAAGCCGGCCCCAGCCGCGCGAGTCGATGATATCGGCCAGCCGGTCCATCGGGTGACGCTCGGTCGACTGCACGTAGTTGTCGGGATAGCCGATGATGTTGTCATGCGCGAGATAGGCGGTGCGCTTGGCGCCGTTGCCGTCCTGGCCGCGGCCATACCAGATCGGCTCGCCCTCCGGCGGCACCAGCACGCCCTGGTGGACATAGAAGGACCAGCCGTCATAGCCGGTCAGCCAGGCCATGTTCGAGGGGTCGCTGACCCACAGCAGGTCGATCCCCTGGCGGGCCATGGCGGCGCGGGTCTTGGCAAGCCGCGCGGCGTATTCCTCGCGGCTGAAGTTCAAGGTGACGGACATGGCTGTGCCTTTCAGCTTTCGAAGGGGGTGCCGATGCCGGCGGCGGCCACCCGGCCGCGGGCCAGGGTGGCGATGGCGGTGTCCTGAGCGCCGGTGCCGGTGAGGTCGGCGACGGTGATGGCGGTGGCCGAGGGCCGGCCCGGCGCGGTGCCGGCGATGACGGCGCCGAGTTCCGGGAAGACGGTATCGGCCGCGACCATGCCGGCGGCGATCGCGTGGTGCAGCTCGCCCAGCCGCCGCACCTGGGCCAGGCTGTCGGCGACATAGAGATCCGCGCGGGCGAGGATGGCGGGGTCCAGCTCGTTCTTGTGCTCGGCGTCCGAGCCCATCGCGGTGACATGCTGGCCGGGCGACAGCCATTCGGCGCGCAGCACCGGTTCGGTCGCCGGCGTGGTAGTGACGACGATGTCCGCGCCCTCGACCGCCGCTTTCGGGTCCGCCTCGGCGCGGACGGCGATGCCCAGCCGGTCGGACAACTTGACCGCCAGGGCATCGGCCCGCTCCGGCTGGCGGGCCCAGATCCGCGCCTCGACGATCGGCCGCACCAGCATCAGCCCCTGCAGCTGCAGTTGCGCCTGCATGCCGGCACCGAAGATCGCGGCCACCTGGGCATCCTTCCGGGACAGGTGCTTGGCGGCCACCGCCCCGGCGGCTGCCGTGCGGATGTCGGTCAGGTAGCCATTGTCGAACAACACGGCATCGACCTGCCCGGTCCGGGCGCTGAACAGCACCATCAGCCCGCTGGTGCTGGGCAGGCCGAGTTTCGGGTTGTCGAAGAAGCCGGGGCTGATCTTGATGGCGAAGCCGTCCAGGCCGGGCACATAGGCGGTCTTCACATCGACCTCGCCATGATGCTCCGGAATGTCCAGGCGCAGGATCGGCGGCATCACCACCGCCTTGGTGGCCAGGGCCAGGAAGGCGTCCTCGACGCAGGCGACGGCGTCGCGGTCGAGTGGCACGGCGCGGCGCAGCTCCGCCTCCGTCACGATGGTCATGCGGGGCAAGGCGTGTCCTCCCAGGCGCCGCTGACGATCTTGCGGTGCAGCGCCATGTCGATGTTGCGGCCCGAGACCACCAGCACGGTCGGGCCGGATAAGGTGAGCTTGCCGGCCAGCAGCGCGCCGATGCCGACCGCGCCGCCGCCCTCGACGATCTCCTGCTCCGCCGCATAGGCGTGGTTGATCGCGGCGGCGATCTCGGCCTCGGCCAGCAGCACAACCTCGTCCAGCAGGTCGCGGGCCAGGGCAAAGGTATGGCGGTTGTCCAGGCCGATGCCGCCACCGAGCGAATCCGCCAGCGTCGGCAGTTCCTCGACCGGCACCGGGCGGCCGGCGGTAAGACTGAGTTGCATCGCCGGGCCGCGTGCCATCGACACGCCGGTCATCCGTGTCTGCGGCCGCAGCGCCTTGACCGAAGCGGCGATGCCGCCGAACAGGCCGCCGCCGGACAGCGGCACCACCACCTGCTCCACATCAGGGAGATCGGCGACGATCTCCAGCCCGATGGTGCCCTGGCCGGAGATCACATCCGGATGATCGAAGGGCGGGATGGCGGTGAAGCCCTCCTCCGCCACCAGCCGGTCGACCTCCGCTTGGGCATCGTCCTGCGAGCGGCCGACGATGCGGATCTCCGCCCCCAGCGCGCGGATCGCCGCCCGCTTGTTGTCGGGCACCAGGCTGGACATGCAGACCACGCAGCGCAGGCCCTGGCGCGCGGCGGCATGGGCCAGGCCGCGGCCATGATTGCCGGTCGAGGCCGCTGCGATCCCGACCTTGCGGGCGTCCGGGGGCAGCGACAGCACGGCGTTGGTGGCGCCGCGCAGCTTGAAGCTGCCGGTGGTCTGGCGGGTCTCGAGCTTGAGGAACACCGGCACGCCGGCGCTGTCCGACAGCGCGGCCGACCGGACCAGCGGCGTGCGGACGACCTCGCCGGCGATACGCTCCGCGGCGGCCCGGATGGTGTCGAGGGTGACGGCGTGCGCGGTCATCCTACACCGCCATCAGCCGGCCGAATTCCGGCCGGGGCTGGTCGTCGCCGCACAGCCGCAGGGTCATCCAGGCGGTGGCGAGGTTGCTGGACACCACCGGCTTGCCGATCCGGCGTTCGATCTCCGCCACCGCTCCGGCGGCGCGCAACGCGGTGCAGGAGATGAACAGCGCCTCGGCGTCCGGCGTCATCGCCGCCTCCGCCGCCGCGACGATCGAATCCGGGGTGATCCGCGCCATCTCCCGATCGTCATCGAGGCCGAGGCAGGTGAAGCGGGCGATGCCGTAGCCGTGATCGGCGAAATAACCCGCCATCGGCCAGCTGGTCTCGACCGTGTAGGGCGTCAGCACCGCAATCCGCCGCACACCCAGCGCATCGAGGCCGCGGCGCGTGGCCAGCGGCGGGGTCACCACGGTTACGCCCGGCTTGGCCTCGCGGATCGCCGCCTCGATCGCATCGTCGCCCATCACCACCGAGGCCGAGGTGCAGGAGTAGCAGACGAGATCCAGATCCTCGTCCGGCAGGATCAGCCCGGCGCCCTCGCGCAGCCGCGGCTGCATCCGGCGCAGATTGTCCGGCGTGGTCGGGTTGGCATAGGCGATGCGGGCGACATAGACGCCGATCCGGTCGCTCGCCACCATCCGCCGGAAATCCGGCTCGCTGGT
>NZ_JBYRFX010000545.1:0-1811 GCF_057815775.1 Inquilinus sp. | reverse complement strand
ATCGCCAGCGACGGCCGGCTGGTGGTGGCCTTCGGCGGCATGCCGCCGCGCAACAGCCAGATCGCCTCCGGCGGCACCGGCCGGCACCAGCAGCGCGACTGGAACCGCCGCAGCCGCGAGGCCGGGGTGCAGTTCGTCTATGTCGGCCCGGTGCGTGACGACATGGCGGCGGAGGCCGGGGCCGAATGGCTGGCGCCGCGGCCGAACACCGACACCGCGATCATGATGGGTCTGGCCCACACGCTGGTGGCGGAAGGGCGGCACGACCGCGCCTTCCTCGACCGCTACACCAGCGGCTTCGACCGCTTCCTGCCCTATCTCATGGGCCAGGCCGACGGCGTGGCCAAGGATGCCGACTGGGCGGCCGCGATCTCCGGCCTCTCCGCCGCGACCATCCGCGACCTCGCCCGCCGCATGGCGTCGCAGCGCACGCTGATCAGCCTCAGCTGGTCGCTGCAGCGCTCCGACCATGGCGAACAGCCCTATTGGATGGGCACGGTGCTGGCGGCGATGCTGGGCCAGATCGGCCTGCCGGGCGGCGGCATCGGCTATGGCTATGGCGCCGAGGCCAATGTCGGCTCGGCCAGCGACGGCCGCGGCCGCGCCCGCATCGGCGCCGGGCCGAACCCGACCGGCCGCTACATCCCGGTCGCCCGCGTCTCCGACCTGCTGCTGCGGCCGGGCGAGGAGGACGACTACAACGGCCACAAGATCGTCTATCCCGACATCCGGCTAGTCTACTGGGCCGGCGGCAACCCGTTCCACCACCACCAGGACCTCAACCGCTTCCTGCGCGCGTGGCAGAAGCCGGAGACGGTGATCGTGCAGGAGCCGTGGTGGACGCCGGTGGCCCGCCGCGCCGACATCGTGTTGCCGGCCACCACCAATTTCGAACGCAACGACATCGGCGGCGCCGCGCGCGACCCCTTCATCCTGGCGATGCCGCAGGCGATCCCGCCGGTCGGCCAGGCGCGCAGCGACTTCGACATCCTGGCCGAGCTGTCGGACCATGGCGGGGTGGGCGAGACCTTCACCGAAGGCCGCGACGAGATGGGCTGGGTGCAGCATTTCTATGACGGCGACCGGCGTGCCGCGGCGGAGGATGGGGTCGAACTGCCCGGCTTCCAGGAGTTCTGGGAGCGCGGCCATGTCGAGCTGCCGATGTCGGCCAAGCCGAAGATCCTGCTGGAATCGTTCCGCGCCGACCCGCAGGCCAACCCGCTGACCACGCCGACCGGCCGGATCGAGATCGTGTCCGACCGCATCGCCGGCTTCGGCTATGACGACTGCCCGGGCCACCCGGTATGGCTGGAGCCGTCGGAATGGCTCGGTGCCGAGGAGACCGACCGGTTCCCGCTGCACCTGATCTCCAACCAGCCGAAGACCCGGCTGCACAGCCAGCTCGACGCCGGCGTGACCAGCCGTAGCGAGAAGATCGCGGATCGCGAGCCGGTGTGGATCCACCCGGTCGACGCCGCCGCCCGCGGCATCCAGGATGGCGACGTGGTGCGGCTGTTCAACGACCGCGGCGCCTGCCTGGCCGGGGCTCTGGTCACCGACCGGGTGATGCCGGGGGTGATCCAGCTCGCCACCGGCGCCTGGTACGACCCGGAGGTGCCGGGCGCGATCGGTGCGATGTGCAAGCACGGCAACCCGAACGTGCTGACCCGCGACAAGGGCACCTCGCGGCTGGGGCAGGGGCCCAGCGCCCATTCCTGCCTGGTCGAGATCGCCAAGCTCGAAGGTGAGGCCCCGCGCGTCACCGCCTTCGACCCGCCCGTCATCCTCGACCCGAAGGCCGAGGCGGCGGA
>NZ_JBYRFX010000544.1:0-5404 GCF_057815775.1 Inquilinus sp. | reverse complement strand
TGGGCCGGTGCCGATGAGGCAGGTCCGGTGGCAGCAGTGCCGGCATCCGTCGAGGCCGTGGTCGAAGACGCGGCCGGCGCCTCGGTGGCCGCTGGCTGGGCGGGCGCGGCCGGCTCCGGCGCGGCCTGGGGCTCCGGGGCGGTGCTGGCCGCGGGCGTCGCCGCCGGGGGCGGTTCGGAGGCCTGTGGCGCAGGCGCGGCCGGCTTGGCCGGCGCCGGACTCGGAGTCGCGGCAGCCACCGGCGTGCGGGCCGCCGGCTCCTCGGACCGGTGGCTCAGCCGGTCGGCAGCGAACCAGCCGATGCCGGCCAGGGCCAGCAGGCCGGCGATCAGCCATCCGGCCAGCCCGCCGCGCCGGGGCGGCGGCGGGGCGGGTTCGGACAGACGTTCGCTCAACGCCCCGATTTCGCCGCGCGCGGTCCGCAGCTCGCCCTCCAGCCGCAGCACGCTGTCGGCCAGCGCCTTCAGCCTTGCCTCCTCCGGCGTCTCGGACGTCTGGTCCGGGGGGAAATGCAGGGAATCCTCAGGGGGGCGCTCGCCGCTCATACCGTAACCGCCTCGATCGTTGCCGTGACTCGTGCCGCGCCGCATAGAGGATTAGTCTTCTATTATGCCGGGGCCGGGGCGGCAACGCGCGGTTGCGATGCCGCATCGGCTGAGCTATCAATCGCGGCCGATTGGGGCGTCGCCAAGTGGTAAGGCAACGGGTTTTGATCCCGTCATTCCTAGGTTCGAATCCTAGCGCCCCAGCCAGCTCCTCCGCTGATCATCCCTGCAAGACCCGCGGATCGTTGCCGGCGGTACGATTTCGCCTTGCAAGCCTCACGCGACTCTCCAATCTGTGAATCAGGCGATCGCGGCGATTTTCGCGGTCAGCCGCAGCCAGCCGGCGGGAACCTGTGTCGCCCGCGGATCGTTGGTTGCTCAGGAGGTACGGATGATGATCGCGCTTTTCATCGGTGGCGGCCTGGTTGCCGCTTTCTACGGCCTCGCCCTCTGCCGCGCCGCTTGGCACGACGACGAGCGTGAGCCGGTCCAGACGACACAGATCTCGTACCGCTGGGTGGTCGACCCGCCGCGCTGGACCACCTGGGCGCCGACCCGGCAGACGGTCGCGATCCGATCACCCCGGCGCCGCCAGCGCTGATCGGTCCGCATCGGCCGGGAATCGCGGGCGATCAGTCGATCGTGATCAGGTCGCCATTCGCGGTGCCCGCGGCCAGGCGCCGCGCATGCAGCCGCACCAGCGGGTCGTCTGGATGGGCATCCGCCAGCGCCGCGAACAGGCCTGCCGCGGTGGGATCGCGGCGGCACAACGCGGCATGGGCCTCCGCATAGGCTGATGCCGGGGCCGTGCAGATCGCATCCGGCACCATCGTCTCCAGCGGCGCGCTGCGGCCGCGCAGCACCAGCCGGCCGACCGGCCGAAACCTCTCCTCCGGGCACGCGGCGGCGGTCGCCGCGGCAACGCACAACGGCGTCCCCAGCGTCTTGTTGGCGTGCTCCAGCCGCGCTGCCATGTTCACCACGTCGCTGTAGGCGGTGTAGTCGAAATGGTGGCGGCTGCCGAAATTGCCGACCACAGCGCCGCCGGTGTTCACCCCGATCCGGGTCTGGCCGAAGGGAATGCCCTCGGCGCGGCGGGCCGCGGCAAAATCGATGGTGAAGCGGTGGATTGCCAGGGCGCAGCCCACGGCGCGGGCGGCGTGGTCCGGCTGGTCCAGCGGCGCGTTGAACATGGCGTGCAGGGCGTCGCCGACCATCTTGTCGATGGTGCCGCCGGCCGCCAGGACGCAATCGCAGACCCCGTCGAAATACGCGTTCAGCGTGGCCACCAGCCGGTCCGGCGGCACGGTTTCGCTCAGCAGGGTGAAATCGGCGATGTCGGTGAAGACGAAGGACATGTCGCGCCATTCGCCGCCCAGCCGCAGCCGTTCCGGATGCTCCGCCAGCCGGGTCACCAGTGTCGGTGACAGGAACTGGCCGAAGGCAGCGCGGATGCCACGACGCTCCCGCTCCACCCGCCATTGCGCCGAGGCCGCCACCGCGCCATGGGTCAGCAGCAGCCCGAGCGCCGGCAGGGTCGGGTCGATCAGCAGCCCGGCCTGCCGGAAGGCGACGAAGGCGCCGCCGACGATCGTCATGGCCGCCAGCACCACCAGCCCGGCCGCGATGCCGGCCGGCAGGCGCCGCCATGAGGCGATCAGGGCCAGGCCCAGCACCAGCAGCAGCCCGGTCTCCAGTGCCATGGTCCAGGCCGGGCGACGCAGGTGCTGGCCCAGCAGGATCTGCTCCAGCACCTCGGCCTGGGCGGTGACGCCGGAGATGCGGTCGTGCAGCGGCGTCAGTACGGTGTCGCCGAAGCCGACGGCGGTGACGCCGACCAGCACGATCCGGCCGCGCACGGCATCGGCGACGGCCGCGTCCGGCGTGGCCGGGTCGACCATCTGCCAGGCCGGCACCTCGCGCGCTGGCGCGTCCGGCGTGAAATGCACCCACAGCCGGCCGTCCGGCGACACCGGCACGATGACGTCGCCGACGCGGATGGCGTCCAGCCCCAGCGCGTCGCTCGAGGCGCGCAGCGTCACGGTGCTGGCGCCCTGGGCGACCCGCAGCGCCTCGATCGCCAGCGACGGCACGGCCGAGTCCTGCAGCAGGGCGATGGCCGGCAGCCGCCGCAGCACCTCATCCGACCCGGACGGGGCGCCGATGCTGCCATTGCCGGCCGCAGCCCCCTCGAACAGCGGCAGGCTGGGCACCGCCCCGGCGAAGCGGTCCAGCCGGTCGCGCACAGGCCCGATCTCGGCAAAGCTGGCGGCGATGTGCGGCGGGCGATGGCCGGGCTGGTCGGTGATGGCGAAGGCGACGACGCTCGGCGCCTCGGACAGGGCGGCAGCGAGGTCGCGGTCCGGATCCGGCAGCTTGGCCGTCAGCGCCGCCAGCGTGGCCGGATCGGTGCGGCCGGCCAGCAGCGTCGCGATCTGGTCGGGGGCGGACCGGTCCGGCTCCGCCAGCACGACATCCAGGGCGATCGCCGCCGCCCCGGCCCGGGCCAGCCGGTCGACCAGCTTGGCCAGCCGGTCGCGTGGCCAGGGCCATTGGCCCAGCCGGCGCAGCGATTCGTCGTCGATCACCACGACCCGGACCGGCGTTTCCGGCTGATAGATTCGCGGCGCCATCCGCTGGAACAGGTCGAAGCTCTGCAGCCGCAGCGCCGCCACCGGCGCCGGATCGGCGAAGCGCAGGGCCAGCAGCCCGGCAAGGACCAGGAGGCCGGGCAGGGTCGGACCCAGGCGGCCCCACAATGTGCGCATCGGTTCAGGGCGCTCCGATATCCGCGATATCGGCCAGCGCGTCGTGGTCCCGGATCAGCAGCGCGCCGTTTTCGCGGTCGATGACGCCTTCGGCCACCCAGCGGCCGAGCTGCAGGTTGACCTTTTCCCGGCTGGCCCCGATCAGCTGGCCGAGATCGCGCTGCGACAGCGACAGGGGCAGCAGGATGCCGCGCGTGTCGGACTTGGCGCCCTGGGCCTCGCACAGCGCCAGCAGCAGCCGCGCCAGCCGCGACGGCAGGGCCAGCAGCGCCACCCCCTCCAGCTGGTCGCTGGTGCGCCGCAGCTTGGCCGACAGCAACTCCAGCAGCCGGATGCAGGCCTCCGACGAACTCTGCAGCACCGGCAGCATGTCGCGCCGCTCTAGCACCAGCAGCTGGCATTTGCCGAAGGCGACGGCATCGGCACTGCGGCCGCGCCCGTCCAGCAGCGACATCTCGCCGAAGATCTCCCCGGCCTCGACGATCGCCAGCAGGATCTCGCGTCCCTGGGGCGAGGTCAGACGCAGCGCGACGCGCCCGGACACCACGATCATCAGGCTGGTGCCGTCGTCGCCGCGCAGGAAGATGGTGTCGCCATCGGCATAGCTGTGCTCATGCAGATGGGTCGTCAGCGCGTCACGCTGCGCCGGCGGGAAGCCGGCGAAAAACGGGGTCTCGGACAGAAGGCGACGCTTCTCTGCCGGCGGAACACTGGCCACTCGGACTCTCCTGCCATCGCTGCGCTAGGATACGGGCTGCTGGTTCATACGGGAAGGCTTGGTTGCGCTGCGAAATGACGCTGGTCACACTTTGCGATGCCAACCTACGTAATGATCTCCCTGAAAGGAGACCGGGATGACACGGATATTGCGCGCCATGGCAATCGGCTTGGCCTGCCTGCTGCCTCTGGCGGCGGCGCTGGCTGATGATCGGCCGACCGTCGGGCAGGTCGATCGGCTCGAACCGGCGGCGGGGGCTTACTACCAGGGGCAGAACCGTCTGCTCGACCCGGCATCGCCGGTGTTCCGTGACGACACGCTGTGGACCGGCCCCCAATCGCGGCTGCAGGTGCGGCTCGAGGACGGGACGCAGCTGACGCTCGGGCCGGCGGCACGGCTGGTGGTCGACCGCTTCACCTATGGCGGGGCCGATGGCAGCGCGACACTGGCGCTGCGGCGGCTGCAGGGCGCGTTTCTGTTCGTCGGCGGCGGCATCGAATCCGTGCCCGGCCGCAAGCTGTCGATCGAGACCGGGGTTGCCACCCTTGGTGTCAGGGGCACCCACTTCTTCGCCGGCCCGATCGACGGGGCCTTCGGCGTCTTCGTGTTCTCCGGCGCGGTCGACGTCTCGACTGATGCCGGCACGGTCTCGCTCGGGCCGGGCGACGGCACCATGGTCACCAGCCGCAAGGATCCGCCGGACGTGGTCAAGCGCTGGCCCGCGGCGAAGATCCAGCGGGCGCTCGACATCATCGGCTTCCGCTGAGGCAACCATCCTTTCCGTCGCCGCCGGATCCGGCGGCGACGGGGCGGGGCTTAGAGCCCCAGTTCCTGCTTGATCTCGGCCAGGGTGGCGCAGGCCTTGTCCGGGTCCTTGGCGCTGATCGACGGGATCGACTGGATCTTGCTGGAGATGTCGGCCAGCTTGTCCTCGGGCAGCGACCCGTCGCGCACCTTGGACCCCCAGGCGGCGACCACCGCCGCGGACTCCGCGTTGACGTCGCAGCTGGCCGCCAGCGCCGGCGCGGCGGCGAAGGCGATAAGGCCGGCGGTCAGGACGAGACGAAGCATTCCGCACTCTCTGGTCTGGCGCAGCCGCAGGGGCTGCGGCCGAGATATCCCCCCCAAGCATGGCGAGATCAAGGCCAGCACCCTTCCGGCGCCGCCCCGGTTGCGCTATGAAGCCCAATTCCCAGGTGGTGGAGAGATCAGGACATGGCCGAGAATCCCAGCTTCCGGAAGGACTTCCCGGTCTCCTGGGAGGAACTGCACCGCAACGCCCGTGCGCTGGCCTGGCGTTTGGCCGAGCTGGGGCCGTGGAAGGGCATCGTCGCCATCACCCGCGGCGGGCTGGTGCCGGCGGCGATCCTGGC
>NZ_JBYRFX010000543.1:0-3764 GCF_057815775.1 Inquilinus sp. | reverse complement strand
TCGTAACTCTGGCGCACCGGGGCGCGGAAGGCGGCTTCTTCTTCAGCCGACCACTTCTCGCCACGCTGCTCCATCGCATCTCGCTTGATGGTCGCGAGCACGCTGGCCGCCTGCTCGCCGCCCATCACGGAGATACGGCTGTTGGGCCAGGTGAACAGGAAGCGCGGCGAGTAGGCACGGCCGCACATGCCGTAATTTCCCGCGCCGAAACTACCGCCGATGATGACAGTGAGCTTCGGCACTTCGGCGCAGGCGACCGCGGTGACCAGCTTGGCGCCGTCTTTGGCGATGCCGCCGCGTTCGTATTTCGACCCGACCATGAAGCCAGTGATGTTCTGCAGGAACAGCAGCGGGATGCCGCGCTGGGCGCAGAGTTCGACGAAATGGGCGCCCTTCAGCGCGCTTTCCGAGAACAGGATGCCGTTGTTGGCGACGATGCCGACCGGAATGCCCCAGAGATGGGCGAAGCCGCAGACCAGGGTGGTGCCGTACAGCGCCTTGAACTCGTCGAACTCGGAGCCGTCGACCAGCCGGGCGATCACCTCGCGCACATCGAACGGCTTGCGCAGGTCGGTGCCGGTGATGCCGTACAGGTCGGTGGCCGGGTACAGCGGCTCGACCGTTTCGCGCAGCGCCAGGGCCGGCCGCTTGGTCCGGTTCAGGGTGGTGACGATGCGGCGGGCGATCGCCAGGGCGTGATGATCGTCCTGGGCGTAATGATCGGTGACGCCGGACACCCGGCTGTGCACGTCGGCGCCGCCGAGATCCTCGGCCGAGACTACCTCGCCGGTCGCCGCCTTCACCAGCGGCGGACCGCCGAGGAAGATGGTGCCCTGGCCCTTCACGATGATCGATTCATCCGACATCGCCGGCACATAGGCGCCGCCGGCGGTGCACGACCCCATCACCACGGCGATCTGCGGGATGCCGGCGGCGGACATCGTCGCCTGATTGTAGAAGATGCGGCCGAAATGATCGCGGTCGGGGAAGACCTCGTCCTGTAGCGGCAGGAAGGCGCCGCCCGAATCGACGAGATAGATGCAAGGCAGGTTGTTCTCGCGCGCGATCTCCTGCGCCCGCAGGTGCTTCTTCACCGTCAGCGGATAGTAGGTGCCGCCCTTCACCGTCGCGTCGTTGACGACGACGACACATTCCTGGCCCTCGACCGGGCCGATGCCGGTGATGATGCCGGCCGCCGGCACATCATCCTCATAGACGCCGTGGCCGGCCAGTTGCGACAGCTCGAGGAACGGCGCGCCGGGGTCGAGCAGCGCCCGCACCCGCTCGCGCGGCAGCAGCTTGCCGCGGCCGACATGCCGGTCCCGCGCCGCCTGGCCGCCGCCCTGCTTGATTCGGCCGATGGTGGATTGCAGGTCGTCGACGGCCGCGCGCATGGCCGTTTCGTTGTCGCGAAAGGCCGGGGACCGCGTGTCCACCGCACTCTTCAAGACGGGCATGGACGCTCCAGCTCAAGCCAACCGATGCCGCGCACCATGCCGGGATGCAGGATTCCGAGCAAGGGCAGAACGATTGTTGCCGAAAGACCGCACGGGATGCGGCCACAAAAAAGGGGGCCGAAGCCCCCTTTTCCGTCGTTCAAGCAACGCCGCAATCGACGGCCTCTATAGGCCGCGATGGAATCACGGGCACTGCGGATCGCCCTTGGTGCATTGCGGGCCGTTGGTCACCAGCTGGTTCGGCGCACGGTAGACGTAGCGATTGACCACTTGGCCATTCTGGACCGTGGTGGTCGAGCTCTGCAGCGTCGAGCCGGGCGGCACGTTCTGCGGCAGCACGGTCGGCGCCGGCGGCGTCCCGCCATCCACATAGCCCACGGGAGCGGGCTGGGCGCAGGCGCCAAGCGCGAGGACCGCGGCAAAACCGGAGAGCAGGGCAATTTTACGAAGCTCGATGCGCATAGCACCTTCTCCTCTTTATCGTTACCGATCGGGCCGCGAACACGGCGCTAAGCCGATAGCACACTGGCAGGGTGGTTCAGGCTTCCGGTAATTACAACCGTGCAACCCGCCAAATGGTTCCCGCTTCGTGTCGTCTGGTCAGAGCCAGTCCGGATTGGGGATCGCCTGATAGGCCCGGCGCAGGGCGTCCGACCAGCTCTGCCGCAGGCCGGAGAAATACGGGTCGTCCTCGCCGATGCGGCGGCGCAGGGCGATGGCCAGGGCATCGCGGCGATACAGCGCCACATCGACCGGCAGCCCGACCGACAGGTTGCTGCGCAGCGTCGAATCCATCGACACCAGGCCGAGCTTGAGGCCATCGATCAGCGGCGTCTCGAACCGGGCGACGCGGTCGAGGATCGGCTTGCCGTATTTGTGCTCGCCGATCTGCAGATAGGGCGTGTCCGACGTCGCCTCGATGAAGTTGCCGGCCTGGTAGATCTCGAACAGCCGGCAGCGCCGGCCCTTGATCTGCCCGCCGAGCAGGAAGGAGGCGTTGAAGCCGCCGGCATGCTGCTCCATCGCCGGGCCGTCGCGGTCCCACACCGCGCGCACCGCCTCGCCCACCAGTTCGGAGCAGCGGAACATCGACGGCGCGTTGATCAGGCTCTCGCGCTTGTCGTCGGCGGCGTCGACCGCCTCGGACAAGAGCGCCACCACCGACTGGGTGATCGCGAGGTTGCCGGCGGTGAGCAGGATCAGCACCAGGTCGCCCGGGCGTTCCCAGATGTGCATCTTGCGGAAGGTGGAGATGTTGTCGACACCGGCATTGGTCCGGGTGTCGGAGATCATCACCAGCCCTTCTTCGAGCAGGAGACCGAGTCCGTAGGTCATGCGCAACAATCCGGGGGCATCGGGAAGAGAAAGGGGCGATCAGGCCTGCGCCTGGGTCTGCGACTGGCCGACGCGGACCGTGACCTCCAGCGCCTCGCCGCTGCCGCCGTGGCGCAGGCCACGGACCGGCGCGGCGTCGCGGTAGTCGAGGCCGATGGCGACGCGGACATAGTGCTCGGTCGGGCAGATGCCGTTGGCGGCGTCGAAGCCGACCCAGCCCAGCCCGTCGATGAAGGCCTCGGCCCAGGCGTGGCCGGCGGCCTGTTCGACGCTGCCATCGGCCATGAGGAGGTAGCCGCCGACAGAGCGGGCCGGCAGCCCGAGGTGCCGCGCGCAGGCGAGGAAGACATGGGTGTGATCCTGGCAGACGCCGATGCCGGCCGCGAGCGCCGCGGCCGCGGTGGTGGCGGCGTCGGTCTGGGCTGGCTGGAAGGCGATGCGTTCGCGCACCATGCGGGTCAGCGCATGGGCCCGCGCCAGCGGATCGGGCCCGGCCTCGGCCGCGACCGTGTCCGCCAGCTCGCGCAGCGCCGCATCGGCCAGGGCCAACGGCGATGGGCGGAGGTAGAAGGCGGGCGGGAACGGTTCGGTCGTCCCGGTGACGATGCCGTGGGTGTCGTGGGTGTGGACCTCGCCCTCGACCAGCAGGGTCAGCGTGTCGTGCGGGCGTTCCAGCGACATCATGTCGACGGTGTTGCCGTAGCCGTCCTCGCCGGGGGCGAGGTTGGCCCCGGCCGGCGGCACCACGCGCCAGCGCAGCACCTCCTGCCCGTCATGCGACCGCGGCGTCAGGCGCAGCATCTGCAGCGTCCGGTCGACCGGCGTGTCGTAGCGGTAACGGGTCTCGTGTCGGATCAGGAGGCGCATCTGGAGGGGCCGGGGGTCAGAGGAGGTAGGCCTTGCTGACCTCGAGGCCGAGGATGTTGTTCTGCTGGATGAAGTCGGTCAGATACTCGTGCAGTCCCGTTCGTA
>NZ_JBYRFX010000542.1:0-3856 GCF_057815775.1 Inquilinus sp. | reverse complement strand
GCGCCGGTGCCGCCGACATGGCCGGAGATCAGGATGATGTCGGCATTGGCCTTGGCGACGCCGGCGGCGATGGTGCCGATGCCGGTGCGGCTGACCAGCTTGACCGTGACCTTGGCGTCCGGGTTGATCTGCTTCAGGTCGTAGATCAGCTGCGCCAGGTCTTCGATCGAGTAGATGTCGTGATGCGGCGGCGGGCTGATCAGCATCACGCCCGGGGTGGCGTGACGCAGCTTGGCGATCTCGACCGTCACCTTGAAGCCGGGCAGCTGGCCGCCCTCGCCGGGCTTGGCGCCCTGGGCGACCTTGATCTCCAGCTCCTTGGCCTGGTTCAGGTATTCCGCCGTGACGCCGAAGCGGCCGGAGGCGACCTGCTTGATCGCGGAGTTCCAGTTGTCGCCGTTGCTGTCCGGCCGGAACCGGGCCGGGTCTTCGCCGCCTTCACCCGAATCCGACTTGGCGCCGATCCGGTTCATGGCGACGTTCAGCGTGCCATGCGCCTCCGGCCCCAGCGCGCCGAGCGACATGCCGGGCGTGACGAAGCGCTTGCGGATCTCGGTGATGCTCTCGACCTCGTCGATCGACACCCCCTCGCGCACCGGCACGAAGTCCAACAGGTCGCGCAGCGCCACCGGCGCCTGGCGCCGCACCAGGTCGGAATATTTGCGGTAGACGGAATAGCTGTCGGTCGTCACCGCATGCTGCAGCATGTGGATCAGCTGGCCTTCCCAGGCGTGCCGGTCCTGGCCCTGGCGATAGCGGTAGAAGCCGCCGATCGGCAGGGTGACGACGTTGCGGCTCCACGCCGCCTCGTGCATCTCGATCGCCTTCATCTGCAGCCCGGCCATGCCGATGCCGGAGATGCGGCTGGGCATGCCGGGGAAGTATTCGGCGACGAGCGAGCGTGACAGGCCGACCGCCTCGAAATTGCAGCCGCCGCGATAGGACGAGATGATCGAGATGCCCATCTTGGACATGATCTTCAGCAGCCCGTCATCCACCGCCTGGCGGTAGCGCTTCATGCAGGCGTCGAGGCTGAGCTCGCCGAACAGGCCGCGGCGCTGCCGGTCGGCGATCGCCTCCTGCGCCAGATAGGCGTTCACCGTGGTGGCGCCGACGCCGATCAGCACCGCGAAGTGATGCACGTCGACGCATTCCATCGACCGCACGTTCAGCGAGGTGAAGGTGCGCAGCGACTGGCGGATCAGGTGGGTGTGGACGGCACCCGTGGTCAGGATCATCTGCATCGCCACCCGCGTCGGCCCGACATGCAGGTCGGTCAGGACGATATGGGTGGCGCCGCCGCGCACGGCGTCCTCGGCCTCGCGGCAGACCCGGCGCAGCGCGTCGCGCAGCGCATGTTCGCCATCCTGCGGGTCGAAGGTGCAGTCGATCTCCGCCGCGGTGCTGCCCATATAGGCGCGCATCGCGTCGTATTCGGCATTGGTCAGCACCGGGCTGTCGAGCTGCAGCAGGTCGCACTGGCTGGCATCCTCGTCAAGGATGTTGCCCAGATTGCCCAGCCGGGTGCGCAAGCTCATCACCCGGCGTTCGCGCAAACTGTCGATCGGCGGGTTGGTGACCTGGCTGAAATTCTGCCGGAAGAAATGGTGCAGCGGCCGATTGACGTCGGACAGGATGGCGATCGGCGCGTCGTCGCCCATCGAGCCGATGGCCTCCTTCGCCTCCTCCACCATCGGATGCAGGATCAGCTCCAGATCCTCCATGGTGATGTTCATGGCGACCTGGCGCCGGCGCAGCTCCTCGCGGGTCATCGCCGCACCAGGGTCTTCGCCGCCGGCCCGGATCAGCCCGTCGATCACCTTGATCCGCTTGGTCCAATCCTGGAACGGCTGGCGTGCGGCCAGCACATCCTTGATCTCGCGGTCGTGATACAGGCGCCCTTCCTGGAGGTCGACCGCCAGCATCTGGCCGGGCCCGAGGCGCCCCTTCTCCGCGATCCGGTTCTCGTCGAGCCGGACCATCCCGGCCTCGGAGCCGGCGATCAGCAGCCCGTCATGGGTCAGGGTGTAGCGCATCGGCCGCAGGCCGTTGCGGTCCATGCCCCCCATCACCCAGCGGCCGTCATACATCGCCAGCGCGGCCGGCCCGTCCCAGGCCTCCATCACCGCGTTGCAATAGCTGACGAAGGCGCGGTGCGCGTCCGGGATGTCGGCGTCGGCCGGCGTCGCCTGCGGCACCAGCATGGCCTTGACCAGCGGCGCGTTGCGGCCGGCGCGAACCATGACCTCGAACACGGCGTCGAGCGCCGCGGAGTCCGAGCTGCCGCCCTGGATCACCGGCTTGATGTCTTCGATCGCGTCGCCGAACACCGGGCTGGCCATGCGCGTCTCATGCGCACGCATCCAGTTGGAGTTGCCCTTCAGCGTGTTGATCTCGCCATTGTGGGCCAGCATGCGGAAGGGCTGGGCCAGGCGCCAGGTCGGGAAGGTGTTGGTCGAATAGCGCTGGTGGTAGACCGCGAAGTTGGAGACGAAACGCTCGTCCAGCAGGTCCGGGTAGAAATCGGTCAGCTGCGCCGCCAGGAACATGCCCTTGTAGATGATCGAGCGGCAGGACAGCGAGCACAGGTAGAAATCGGCGATGCCGGCGGCCTGCGCCGCCTTTTCCACCCGCCGGCGGATGACGTAGAGGTCGCGCTCGAACTGCTCCTCCGGCACCCCCTTGGGGTTGGCGATCATGATCTGCTCGATCTCGGGCCGGGCGGCGTTCGCCTTCTCGCCGATGATCGCCACATCGATCGGCACCTGGCGCCAGCCGTAGATGTAGTAGCCGAAGGCCAAGATCTCGCCCTCGACCAGGCAGCGGCACTTCTCCTGCGCCTCCAGGTCGGTGCGCGGCAGGAAGGCCTGGCCGACCGCGATCAGGCCGGGCTGCGGCTTGTGGCCGACGCGCTCGACATGCTCGTGGAAGAACTGCTGCGGGATCTGGACATGGATGCCGGCGCCGTCGCCGGTCTTGCCGTCGGCATCGACCGCGCCGCGGTGCCACACCGCCTTCAGCGCATCGATGCCGGCCTGCACCACCTCGCGCCGCGGCTTGCCGTCCAGCGCCGCGATGAAGCCGACGCCGCAGGCATCGTGCTCCTCCGCCGGGTCGTAGGCGTGGGCCGCGATCAGCCTGATGACATTGGCGTCGTATTCCTCGACGAAGCGCTCGCCGGCATTCTTTACGCCGAGGGTCTTCTCACCAAGGCTCTTCTCGAACTGGCTCATGGCTGGCTCCTTCCGGCGGGCTTATTCCGCCGCGACCGCCGGGAGGGCGGCCTTGGCGGTGAGGAAGCTGTCGATGGCGGCGGCGGCATCGCGGCCGTCGCGGATCGCCCAGACGACGAGGCTGGCGCCGCGCACGATGTCGCCGGCGGCGAAGATGCCGTCGACCGCGGTCATCATGGTGCGGTGATCGACCTTGACCGTGCCCCATTTGGTCACCGGCAGGCCCGGCGCATCGAACAGGGTCGGCAGGTCCTCGGGGTCGAAGCCCAGCGCCTTGATGACCAGGTCGGCCTCGATGGTGTGGGCCGACCCGTCGATCACCACCGGGGTCTGCCGGCCGGTGGCATCGGCGACGCCGAGATGGATCGAATGGGCGCGCACGCCGGTGACCAGCTCGTCACCCAGGAATGCCTCGGGCGCGGCCTGCCAGACGAACTCCACGCCCTCTTCCTCGGCGTTCTGCACCTCGCGCTGGCTGCCCGGCATGTTGGCGCGGTTGCGGCGGTACAGGCACTTCACCGAGACGGCGCCCTGGCGCACAGCGGTGCGGACGCAATCCATCGCCGTGTCGCCGCCGCCGATCACCACCACCCGCTTGCCGGCGGCGTTCAGCGTGCCGTCGG
>NZ_JBYRFX010000541.1:0-5346 GCF_057815775.1 Inquilinus sp. | reverse complement strand
GCGCTTCAGCGCGGCCAGCAGTTCCTCGACGATGATCGGCGCCAGGCCTTCGGTCGGTTCGTCCAGCAGCAGCAGCTTCGGGTTCAGCATCAGGGCACGGGCGATCGCCAGCATCTGCTGTTCGCCGCCCGACAGCTGGTGGCCCAGGTTGCGCCGCCGCTCCTTCAGCCGCGGGAACATCGAATAGGCCCGCTCCGGCGTCCACGGGCCCGGCCGGGCCACCGCGGTCATGTTCTCCTCGACCGTCAGTGACTTGAAGATGTTGCGCTCCTGCGGCACCCAGCCGATGCCGGCCAACGCCCGGTCCTCCGGCCGCGCCCGGGTCAGGTCGCGGCCGGCCAGGGTGACGGTGCCGCCCATCCGCCTGGTGACGCCGATGATGCTGTTCAGCAGCGTGGTCTTGCCGGTGCCGTTGCGGCCCAGCAGCGCCAGCGCCTCGCCTTGCGCCACGGTCAGCGACACGCCTGTCACGACCACGGCCTCGCCATAGCCGGCGACCAGGTCATTGACGACCAGGAGGTCAGTCATCCACCGCCTCCCCGAGATAGACGGCGCGCACCTGGGGGTCGGCGGCGATGGCGTCGGGGGTGCCCTCGGTCAGCAGCGTGCCGTTGACCAGGACCGAGATGCGGTCGGCGAAGCTGAACACCAGGTCCATGTCGTGCTCGATCAGCAGCACCGACACGTCCTTGGGCAGCTCGGCGATGGTGGCCAGCAGTTCGTGCCGCTCCGCCTCCGGCACGCCGGCCGCGGGCTCGTCCAGCAGCAGCACGCGGGGACGGCAGGCGAAGGCGGTGGCGATCTCCAGCAGCCGCTGCTTGCCATAGGCCAGGGTGGCGGTGCGTTCGTGCAGCACATCGGCCAGGCGGAAGCGGTCGGCGATCTCCTGGATCTCGTCCATCACATCGGATTTGCCGCCGGCGACGCGCCACCAGTCGCCGCCGCTGCCCATGCGCTCCGACACCGCCATGCCGATGGTGTCCAAGGGCGTGATGGTGGCGAACAGCTGGTTGATCTGGAAGGTGCGGGCCAGGCCGCGCCGGACCCGCAGATGCGGCTTCAGCCCGGTGATGTCCTCGCCGCCCAGCAGCACCCGGCCGCCGCTCGGGGCCAGCACCCCGGTCAGCAGGTTGACGAAGGTGGTCTTGCCGGCGCCGTTCGGGCCGATCAGCGCGTGCCGGGCGCCGACTGCGATCTTGAGCGACACGTCGTTGGTGGCGACCAGCCCGCCAAAGCGCTTCTGCAGGCCGATGGTTTCCAGCGCCGCGGTCATCGGCCGCCTCCGAAGCGGGACAGCAGTACCGTGACCGGCCAGCGCACGCCCTGCACCAGCCGGTCGCGCCCGACCAGCACCAGCAGCACCAGGAAGGCGCCCAGCCAGAACGACCAGTATTGCGGCGTGATGCCGGCGATCCAGTCCTGCAGGAAGCGGAACAGCACGGCGCCGACCGGCCCGCCATAGAGGTAGCCGGCGCCGCCGATCACCAGCACCAGCAGCACATCGGCCGAGCGGTGGAAGTCGAACACGTCGAGCGAGACGAACTGCGTGGTCTGGGCCAAGAGCGCGCCGGCCACCGCGGCATAGGCGGCCGACAGGGTGTAGATGCCGACCAGCCGCCGCGCCACCGGCACGCCGATCGCCCCGGCGCGCAGCGGGTTGTCGCGGATCGCCCGCAGCGACAGGCCGAAGGGCGAATGTACCAGCCGCCGGGCAAACAGGAACAGCACGAACAGCACCGCCAGGCTGTAGCCATAGGCGGTCTGGCCATAGAGGTCGAACTCGAACAGGCCGAGCACCGGGCCGACCACCATGCCGTTCAGCCCGTCGGCGCCGCCGGTCAGGTCCGCGGCCTGGTTGGCGATCTCCAGCAGCAGCAGCGAGATGCCGAGCGTCACCATCAGCCGGGTGAGGTCGGAGCCGCGCAGCACCAGGAAGTTGGTGACGAAGCCCAGCGCCGCACCCGCCACGGCGGCGGCCAGCAGACCCAGCGCCGGCTCGCCGGCGACATGCACGGCCAGGAGGCCGGCGACATAGGCGCCGGTGCCGAAGAAGGCGGCATGGCCGAGCGAGACGATGCCGGCATAGCCCAGGATCAGGTCGAGCGAGAGCGCGAACAGGGCCAGGATCGCGATCTCGTTCAGGATCAGGTACTGGTCCGGCAGCAGGAACAGCGCGGCCAGCGCCGCCAGCCAGAACAGGATCTCCGGCAGCCGCCAGCGGGCGCGTGACGGGGTGGTCATCGGGTGCCGCCCCGCGCGAACAGCCCCTGCGGCCGCAGGATCAGCACCACGATCATCACGGTGTAGATGACGAAGGAGCCGAAGGCGGGGACGTAGTATTTGCCGGCGACGTCGGCGATGCCCAGCAGCAGGGCGGCCAGGAACGGCCCGGTCAGGCTGGAGGTGCCGCCGACGGTCACCACGATCAGGAAATAGATCATGTATTTCAGCGGGAAGGTCGGGTCGACACCCAGGATCTCCGCCCCCAGCGCGCCGCCGAGGCCGGCGAGGCCGCTGCCGACGGCGAAGGTGGCGGCGAAGATCATGTCGACCCGGATGCCCAGGCCGCGGGCGGCGCGCGGATCATCGACCGCGGCGCGCAGCCGGCTGCCGAAGCGGGTGCGGGCCAGCACGGCCTGCAGCGCCAGCACCAGCACGCCGCAGATCACGATGATCAGGGCGCGGTAGATGCCGATGCCGACACCCAGCACCTCGACCCGCCCGCGCAGGTAGTTGGGCAACTGGATGATCTGCTGCTCCGACCCCATCAGGTAGTCGGCGGCGGCGACGGCCATGAACACCAGCCCGATGGAGAACAGCACCTGGTCCAGCGGGCTGCGCCGGTACAAATGCCGGTACAGTGTCCGCTCCAGCACCAGCCCGGCCAGCGCCGCCGCGGCGAAGGCGGCGGGCAGGCACAGGAAGAACGGCACCTGCCAGCGGCTCATCAGGATGGCGGTGACATAGCCGCCCAGCATGGCGAAGGCGCCATGCGCCAGGTTGATGAAGTTCATCAGCCCCAGCGTCACCGACAGGCCGCAGGCCAGCACGAACAGCAGCATGCCATAGGCGATGCCGTCGAACAGGATGGTCGCCATGGCGGGCTACTTCGCGGCCTTGACCGGATCCTTCACCGCCTCGACCGTCGCGAACTCGACATTGTACAGCGCGCCGTCCTTCTGCTCGACCTTGCGGACATAGACATTCTGGATGATGTCGCGGGTGTCGGGGTCGATCGAGATCGGGCCGCGCACGCTGGTCCAGCTCATGCCCTTCATGGCGTCGAGCAGGCCCTGGCCGTCGGTGGCGCCACCGGTCTTCTTCAGCGCCTCGTAGATCAGGTGCATGCCGTCATAGCCGCCGACCGCCATGAAGTTCGGCCGCAGCCCGGCATTGGCGGCCTGGAACGCGGCGACGAAGGCCTTGTTCTCCGGGCTGTCATGGGCGGCGGAATAGTGGTGGGTGGTGATGGTGCCCAGCGCCACGTCGCCGATCTTGTCCAGTTGCTCGTCATCGGTGACGTCGCCGGTCGCGATCAGGCGGACGCCGGACTTGTCCAGCCCGCGCTCGACGAACTGCTTCATGAAGATGGCGCCGAAGCCGCTGGGCACGAACACGAACACCGCATCCGGCTTGGCGTCGGCGACGCGCTGCAGGAAGGGCGCGAAATCCGGGTTCTTCAGCGGCACCTGCAGTTGTTCCGCCACCGTGCCGCCGGCCTTGGCGAAGCGCTCGGCGAAGGCCTTCTGCGCGTCCAGGCCGGGGCCGTAGTCGCTGACCAGCGTGACCACGGTCTTGATGCCGTTCTGCGCCGCCCAGTCGGCCAGCGGCACCGTCACCTGCGGCAGGGTGAAGCTGGTGCGGACGATGAAGGGTGACGCCTCGGTGGTCGCCGAGGTGCCGGCCGCCATGATCACCTCAGGCACCTTGGCCTGGGTGGCGATCGGCGCCACGGCGGCGGCCAGCGGCGTCAGGCCGAAGCCGGCCAGCACCGCCACCTTGTCCTTCACCACCAGCTCCTGCGCCAGGCGCTTGGTGACGTCGGCGACGCCGGTGTCGTCCTTGACGATCAGCTCGATGGTCTTGCCGGCGACCGTCGTGCCGTTCTGCTGCATGTACAGCCGGGCCGCGGCCTCGATCTCTCGCCCGGTGGAGGCGGAGGCGCCGGTCATCGGCAGGATCAGGCCGATCTTGACCGTGTCCTCGGCCATGGCGGGCAGCGCCGCCAGGCCGGTGGTGGCCAGTGCGGCCGCCAGCACGGCGGCGGTGAAGTGGCGTCGATGCATGAAATCCTCCCCCTCGGTTTCTTGATGCTGGCGGGTTTCTCCCGCCGACTAAGTTTCGGAATCCTCGATCAGGCTGTCGCGCCGGTTGTCCGGCATCAGGATGGCGACGACGAAGGCGATGGCGCACATGCCGGTGACGTACCAGGCGAACCAGCCTTCGATGCCGGCATCCTTCAGCCACAGCGCCACATATTCGGCGCTGCCGCCGAAGGCGGCGTTGGCAATGGCGTAGGACAGGCCGACGCCCAGCGCGCGCACCGCCATCGGGAACATCTCGGCCTTCACCAGCCCGCTGATCGAGGTGTAGAAGCTGACCGCCGCGAGGCCGCACAGGATCAGGCCGAAGGCGGCGAACGGGCTGGTCACCGTGCCGATGGCGCCCAGCAGGGGCACCGTGCTCAGCGTGGTCAGCAGGCCGAACAGCAGCATGTTGGTGCGCCGGCCGATGCGGTCGGACAGGGCGCCGAACAGCGGCTGCACCGCCATGTAGACGAACAGCACGGCGGCCATCACCAGGCTCACCGTCTTCGTCTCCATATGCGCGGTGTTGACCAGGTATTTCTGCATGTAGGTGGTGTAGGTGTAGAAGATCAGCGACCCGCCGGCGGTGAAGCCCAGCACGGTCAGGAAGGCCCGCGGGTGCTGGAACAGGGCGCTGATCGTGCCGGCGTCCTTGGATTTACGGACCTCCGCCGAGCTGGTCTCGATCAGCGAGCGGCGCAGATAGAGGGCGATGACGGCGGCGGCGGCACCGACCACGAAGGGCACCCGCCAGCCCCAGGCCCGGATCTCGTCGCCGGACAGCGAGAATTCCCGGATCACCACGACCAGCGTCGCCAGCAGCTGGCCGCCGATCAGGGTGACGTACTGGAACGACCCGAAGAAGCCGCGATGCCGGCGGGCCGCCACCTCGCTCATATAGGTCGCGCTGGTGCCGTATTCGCCGCCGACCGACAGGCCCTGCACCAGCCGGGCGATCAGCAGCAGGACGCCGGCCGCGGCGCCGATGGTCTCATAGGTCGGCAGCACCGCGATCGCCAGCGACCCCGCGCACATCATC
>NZ_JBYRFX010000540.1:0-1754 GCF_057815775.1 Inquilinus sp. | reverse complement strand
CGGCGATACCACCGACATCCGACATGGGCTGGTCCTTCGACGAAATTGGCAACGGGCAAGGCGAACAGGCCTGCTCAGGGCGCGGGACCATAAAGCGCCGCCGCCGGGCCGGCAAGCGCGGCCGGACGGGGCCAGCGCCGGTGCGGGATTCCGCCCGGCCGGAAGCCCGTGGGATCGGCTGGAACCGATTCGCGCGCCGAAAAATCCGGTCAGGGCTTGTGCGCGGCGTCGAAGGCCTTCTGCTGGCCGGCCGAGGCATCCTTCTGGTGCTTGGCCTTCCAGCTGTCATACGGCTCGCCATAGACGATCTCGCGCGCCGCCGGGTCGGACAGCGGAACGCCCCGCTGCTCCGCCGCCTCGCGATACCAGCGCGACAGGCAGTTGCGGCAGAACCCGGCCAGGTTCATCAGGTCGATGTTCTGCACGTCGGTGCGCTGGCGCAGATGCTCGACCAGGGTGCGGAAGGCGGCAGCCTCCAGCTCGATGCGGGTCTTGTCGTCGATTTCGGTCTGAACGGGCTCGGTCATGTCGGTGTCCACGGGTTCCGGAACTTAAGGTGCGGCAGCGGCGAGGGGCTGGTCGTCGGACAGCCCCTCCTTGGTCTCCAGAATCAGCCGGTCGACGACACGGCGCAGCGCCTCGGCCTCGTCGACGCCCTGGGCCAGCGCTTCATAATATGTGGCGAGCTGGCGGTGGGCGGAGGTGCCGCGCGCCAGGATGTCGCGCGCCTGGGCGATCTCGGCCTCGCAGCCCAGCGCCGCCGCATCCTCCGCCACCAGCACCAGCACCTCTTCCAGCAGCTCGGCATAGGGCACCAGCTTGCCCTTGCCCCAGTCGATCAGCCCTTCCTCGAAGCCGTAGCGCATGGCGCGCCAGCGGTTCTCCTCGATCAGCACGCTGCGATAGCGGCGCCAGGCGATGTTCTGCGCCCTGAGGCGCCACAGCATGCGCAGCAGGCATTGGTAGAGTGCTGCGACGGTCAGCCCGTCCTCGACCCGGGTGCAGACATCGGCGACCCGCATCTCCAGCGTCGGGAAGCGGGCGGAGGGCCGGATGTCCCACCAGATCTTGCTGCCGTCCTCGATCACCCCGGCCTGGACCAGCGAGGCCAGCGCCGCCTCGTATTCGCCATAACTCTGGAACTCCTCCGGCATGCCGGTGCGCGGCAATTCGGAGAACACGGCCAGGCGGTAGGATTTCAGCTTGGTGTCGGTGCCCTGCCAGAATGGCGAGGAGGTCGTCAGCGACAGCAGATGCGGCAGGAAGTACCGGATCTGCCGCATCAGATCGATGCGCAGGTTCGGATCCTCGATCCCGACATGGACATGGGCGCCGCAGATCAGCAGGCGCCGCACCGGCACGCCGAGGTCGCGCGCCAGCTGGTCGTAGCGGCTGCGGTCGGTGTGCTTCTGCGGCCGCCAGGTGCCGAACGGGTGGGTCGAGGCGGCGATGACAGCGAGGCCGTGCCGCTCTGCCTCCTCCACCACCGATCGGCGCAGCCGCTTGATCTCGGTCCGCGCCTCGCCGATGGTCCGGCAGACGGGGGTGCCGACCTCGACCTGGCAGCGGAAGAATTCGCGAGCGACGCTGCCGGCATGTCGGTGCTCCAGCGCCTCGACCAGCTGGGGCGGCGGGTCGGCCACCAGGTCGCGGCTGACCGGGTCGACCAGCAGGTACTCTTCCTCGATGCCGAGGGTGAAGGCGGGTTCCCCGGACACGGTGTGCCTCATGCGACGGCCTGCAGTGGCTGGTAG
>NZ_JBYRFX010000539.1:0-2372 GCF_057815775.1 Inquilinus sp. | reverse complement strand
ATAGGTCGAATGGGTGTGGGCGGCGGCGATCACGTCCGGCCGCGCCTTGTGGATGGCGGCGTGGATGACGAAGGCGGCCTCGTTGATCGGCTGGTCGCCCTCGACGATCTCGCCATGCTCGTTGACCAGCTGCAGGTCGGAGACGCGGATCTGGCCGAAATGCTTGCCCAGCGGGTTGACCCAGAAATGGTCGGTCAGCTCCGGGTCGCGGGCGGTGATGTGGCCGGCGAGGCCCTGGTCGAAGCCGCGGCGGGCGAAGATCCGGAAGGCGGCGGCGAGGCGCTGCTTGCGGTGCAGCCGCTCCGCCTCCAGCGAATTGTGCTTCGGCAGGGCGAAGAAACTGCGGGCGCGCTCGGCGACGGTGGCTTGGGTCATGGCTGAAATCCTTTGGCGTCAATAGCCGCGAACGGGGTCGACCAGGTCGGCGAGCCGGTCACATAGCGGTCGAGATTGTCGAGGATCTTGCGCGCCAGCCGCTCGTCGCCGCCGGGCGCGTTCCAGGAGACATGCGGCGTCAGCCGCACCTTGGGGTGGCGGTACAGCGGGTGGCCGTCCGGCAGCGGTTCCGGGTCGGTGACGTCGAGCGTGGCGGCGGCGAGACGGCCGTCGTCCAGCGCGTCGATTAGCGCCTCCTGGTCGACCAGCCCGCCGCGGGCGATGTTGACGAGGTGCAGTCCCGGCTTGGCGTGGGCCAGCGCCTCGCGGCCGATCAGCTTCGCGGTCTGCGGCGTCAACGGCACCGCCAGCACCAGGTGGTCGGCTTCGGCCAGCAAATCCTGCAGGCTCCAGGCCGACACCACGGAGGGGTCGCCGGTGTCGGCGCCGCCGCGGCGCAGGGCCGTCACCCGCAGCCCGAAGGCCTGGGCCCGGCGCGCCACCGCCCGGCCGATCGAGCCGAAGCCGACCAGGCCGAGCGTCTTGCCCTCCAGCCCGCCGAGCGGCGCCTGGCGCCAATCCGCGGCGTCGCGGACCCGCAACTCGTCCAGCCGCTTCTCGTGCAGCAGCACGGCGGCCAGCACATATTCCGCGATCGGCACCGCATTGACGCCCCGGCCGCAGGTCACATGCGGCCCGTCGAACAGCCAGGGCGGGAACCAGTCGACCCCGGTCGAGGTCACCTCGACCCAGCGCAGCCCGAACGGCCAGCCGCGCGGCCGGCGGGCCGGTGCCTTGAACCAGCCGGCCGAGGGCTTGGTCAGCAGCACCTCTGCCCCATCGGGCACCGCCCAGGGCGCCGCATCCGTCTCGCCGCGCAGCAATTGCGGCCGCGAGGCATGGCCGGCGATCCGCCCGGTCACCGCATCCGGCAGATGCGAGACGATGCGCGGCACATGCGCGATCATGCGGCCTTCGCCAGCAGGTCGCCGTAGCGGCGGTCGAACAGTGGCGCGACATCGATCGGGCCGGGCACCAGCCCGAGTTCGATGAAGGTGTCGGCGACGGCCTGGACCGAGGCGACGGCGTCGTCGGTCACCGGCCGCAGATCGTTGGGCTGGCTGGCGTTGCGCAGCTGGCCCAGCACGATGTCGCGCGGCACGCCGATGGCGTCGCTGAAGATGGTGGCCCAGTCGTCGAGATGCGCCTGCTGCCAAGCCCAGGCCCGCTTCATCCGCAGGAGGTAGTCGCCGATCGCGGCCGACAGCGCCGGGTCGGCCAGCGCCTCTTCCCGCACCGCATAGATGTAGTTGCCGGAGAGGTAGCCATTGGCGGTGACCAGCACCCGCGCGCCGGAGGCAGCAATGGTGATCGGCACGGAATAGCCGTAGATCGCCCAGGCATCGATCGCGCCCTGGTCGAAGGCGGCGCGGCCGTCCGCCGGAGTCAGCGGCACGCCGGTGATGTCGGCGAAGGACAGGCCGGCCGCCTTCAGAATCCGCGCCAGATAGTATTGCGTGGTGGTGGCCCGGACATAGCCGACGCGCTTGCCGGCAAGGTCGGCCGGGGTGCGGATCGGGCTGTCCTTCGGCACCAGCACGACCTGGTTGTTGACGTCGTCGGCGATGATGGCGACCGCCTTGATCCGGGCGCCGGAGGCGGCGGCGAAGACCGGCGGGATCTCGCTCATCGACCCGACATCGATGGCCCCGGCGTTCATCGCCTCGACGATGACGTTGCCCGACGGGAATTCGCCGAAGGTCACGGCATAGGGCGTGTCGAGCTGCCCGGCGGCACGCAGCAGATTATCCTCGCGGCCCTTGTACTTGGCCGCCCGCACGGTGACGCCGGCGAGATCGGCCGTTGTCGCGGCTCGCGACAGGCCGGCGGCCGCCAGCGTCAGCAGGCCGGCACCGCCGGCGAGGAGGGAGCGGCGCGACAGGGGAAGGAGAGGAAGGAAGGGCACAGGCGATCCTTCGATGGGGCGATATCGGGAG
>NZ_JBYRFX010000538.1:0-10106 GCF_057815775.1 Inquilinus sp. | reverse complement strand
ACCGGGCCGGTGCCTTCGAACCGGTCCTGCGCCACGATCGCCTGCTGGCTGAAGGCGCTGCCGCTCCAGGTCTGGCAGTCAAGGCAGTGGCAGGCATAGGTCAGGGGCAGGCGATCGGCGTCGAGCCGCCAGCGCACGGCGCCGCAGCGGCACCCTCCTTCGATCACGTCGTCCTCCTCGGGTTCATCCGCGCGGCGGCGAGAATGCGGGATCGGGGCGGGGATGGGAATGCTCCCCGGCGGCGGCAAATATTTCCGCCGGAGGCTGTCGGATCGGGGGCATCGCCGTTCGTCTTCACCTCGAGTGCACCGAAACCGTACCTGATGGAGAGCCTCGTGATCCGAACCGTCCTCGTCGCCCTGGCCCTGCTGGCCGCCGGCCCGGCTTTCGCCGAGACCCAGGGCAGCCGCGTCGCCGTCAACGGCATGCAGATGTATTACGAGGTGTCCGGCAGCGGCGACCCGCTGGTCGTGCTGCACGGCGCCTACATGAACATCCCGTCGAGGGGCGCGAACATCCCGAAGCTGGCCGAGACCCACACCGTCTACGCCATCGAGTTCCAGGGCCAGGGCCGCACCACCGACATCGACCGGCCGATCACCTATCCCGCCCTGGCCGACGACGTGGCCGCCTTCATGGACGCGGTGAAGCTGCCGAAGGCCGATGTGTTCGGTTACTCGATGGGCGCCGCCGCCGGGCTGCAGCTCGCCATCCGCCATCCGGACAAGGTGAACAAGCTGATCGTCGCCTCGGCCGCCTATGACGCCGAGGGCTGGCAGCCGGCGTTCAAGGCCTTCATCCCGCAGATGACGGTGGAGATGTTCACCGGCATGGCGGTCTTCGCCGACGCCTACCGCAAGCTCGCCGCGAACCCCGACGGCTTCCCCGAGCTGGTGCGCAAGCTGATCGCGTTGGAGAAGGAGCCGATGGCGTGGGGCGACGACGTCAAGGCGCTGAAGACCCCCGTGCTGATCATCACCGGCGACGCCGATGTCGCGACGCTGGAGCATTCGGTGGCGCTGTTCCGGCTGCTCGGCGGCGGGGGCATGGGCGACATGGGCCAGCCGCTGCCGGCCTCGCGCCTGGCCGTGCTGCCGGCGACCTCGCACACCGCGGTGATCGGCCAGGTCGACCTGCTGGTGGCGTTCATCGACCCCTTCCTCAAGGGCCAGACGCCGAAGGGCCTGTTCGAGTAAGGCGCATGGGGCCGGGTGACCGGCCCCATGTCTCCAACGCTTCCGCGGCCGGCCGGATCTTCAGGCCGACCGTGACGCGAAGCGGCTTTTCGCGGCCTCCGATGCCGGCATGTAGAGCGAGACGGCATTGCCCTCCGGATCCCGGACCTGAAACGTCGCATTGCCCCACGGCATGGTCTTCAGTTCATGCACAAGGGGGGCGTGGTCTTTCAGACGATCATATTCGGACTGGATGTCATCGACCTGCAATTCGATGACGAGGCTGCGATTGGCTGCCGGTACGGCACTGCCTTCCTTCCACAATGCGACAGTTTCGACGGCGCCGATGGCCAGGGTGGCGCCGGGCATCACGATCTCGGCAAAAGCCGGCGCCAGCCACTGCGCCTCGATCCCTGTGATCATCTCGTAGAAGGCAACCATCGGGCCGATGTCGGCGGCAATGATCCTGACCGATGCGAACTTCATGTGGGGCTCCTTGTCTCGACGACCTCGCCGGCCGCCGGGATCTTGTCGCACAGCCCTCCTGCCACCATCCTGGCAGGAGGAGTCAACATGGTGCGTCGGGCCGATCGTTTGCCGAACAGGCATGGGCGGTACCGACGGGTCGCCAACCCGCCAGCCGGCCCCTCATGCTGCCGCGATGCGCCGGCCCTTCAGTTCGAAGCCGCCATCGGCCAGGCGGTGCAGCGACGGGGCGGCGGCCAGCAGCTCGCGGGTGTAGGCGTGCTGCGGGTGGTCGAACACCGTGTCGCGCGGCCCGGTCTCGACGATCTTGCCGGACTGCATCACCGCCACCCGGTCGGCCACCTGCTCGACCGCGCCCAGATCGTGCGACACGAACAGGCAGGCGAAGCCGTAGCGGTCCTGCAGCGCCCGGAACAGCTCCAGGATCTGCTTCTGCACCGTCATGTCGAGGGCCGAGACCGGCTCGTCGGCGATGACGAAGGCGGGGCGGCGGATGATGGCGCGGGCGATCGCCACGCGCTGGCGCTGGCCGCCCGACATCTGGTGCGGATAGCGGCCGGCATGCTCCGGCGTCAGGCCGCAATCGACCAGGGTCTCGGCCAGCCGCTCCGTCCGCTGTTTCGCGGTCATCTCGGGCACCAGGCGCAGCGGTTCCGCCACGATCTGGCCGATGGTCATGCGCGGGTCGAGCGAGGAGTAGGGGTCCTGGAAGATCATCTGGCAGTTCAGCCGATGGTCCCGCGCCGCGGCATCGTGCCGGCCATGGACATCCCGGCCGCGGAACAGGATGCGTCCGCCGGATGGTTTCAGCAGGCCGACGATGGCACGTCCCAGCGTGGTCTTGCCGCTGCCGCTGCCGCCGACCAGCGCCATTGTCTCGCCCGGATGGATCGCCAGGCTGACCCCGTCCACCGCCCGCTTCGCCGCCGTGCGCGAAAACATGCGCTGGCGGCCGGCATGGTCGACCGTGACGTTCTCGACCGCGATCAACGGCTCGGCCTGCTCGACCGGCGGCCGGGTGGGGCCGCGCTTCGGCAGTGCATCCAGCAGCTTGCGGGTGTAGTCGTCGCGCGGGCTCAGCAGCACCTGTTCGGTCGGGCCGCCATCGACGGCGCGGCCATGTTGCAGCACCACGACATGGCGGGCGTAGCGGGCGACCATCGCCAGATCGTGGCTGATCATCAGCACGGCGGTGCCGTTCTCGCGCGTCAGCTCGACCATCAAATCCAGCACCTCGCGCGCCACCAGCGTGTCCAGCGCCGTGGTCGGCTCGTCGGCGATCAGCAGCGCCGGCTTGGTCAGCATCACCGAGGCCAACATGATGCGCTGGCGCATGCCGCCGGAGAATTCATGCGGATAGGCGGCCAGGCAGCGCTCTGGGTCGGCGATCTGGATCCGCTCCAGCATCGCCAGGCTGCGGCGCCGGATCTCGGCCTTGTCCAGGCGCAGATGCAGCTTCAGCGCCTCGGCCATCTGCCGGCCGATCGGCATCGCCGGGTTCAGCGACACCATCGGCTCCTGGAACACCATGCCGATGCGGGCGCCGCGGATCCGGCGCAGGCCCTTGGCCGGCAGCGTCGTCAGCTCCTGGCCATCGAACCGCACCGACCCGCCGATCCGCTGCATCGGCGGCGGCAGCAGGTCGAGGATGGCGCGGGCGGCCATGGTCTTGCCGCTGCCGGATTCGCCGACCAGCGCCAGCATCTCGCCGGCCGGCAGGTCGAAGCTGAGGTCGTCGACCACCACCGGTCCGCCATCGCCGGCGCGGATGGTCAGGTGTTCGACCTGGAGAAGAGGGCTCATCGCTGCATCCTCGGGTCGAGCCGGTCGCGGATCGCGTCGCCGAACAGGTTAATGCCCAGCAGCGTCACCGAAATGCACAGGCCGGGGAAGATGCCCAGCCAGGGCGCCGTGCCGATGTACGGCCGGGCTGCGGCCAGCATGTTGCCCCAGGTCGCGGCCGGCGGCGGCACGCCGAGGCCGAGGAAGCTGAGCGCGCTTTCCGACAGCAGCACCCAGCCGAACATGCTGGTGGCCAGCACGGTCAAGGGCGCGATGCAGTTCGGCAGCACATGCCGGGCCATGGTGAACAGCTCGGAATTGCCCATCAACTGCGATGCCTCGACATATTCGCGGCTGCGCACCGACAGCACGGTGCCGCGCACCACGCGCACAACCGACGGCATGTAGGCCAGGCCCAGCGCCAGGATGATGCCGTATTTGTTGGCCCCCAGGATCGCCATGATGCCCAGCGCCAGCAGCAGGCCGGGGAAGGCCAGCAGCGCGTCGTTGAACATCATGATGACGCGGTCGACCCAGCCGCGGAGATAGCCGGTCAGCACGCCGACCAGGGTGCCGCCGGTCACCGCCGTGGTCACGGTCAACAGGCTGATCCAGCTGCTGGTGGCGGCGCCGCTCATCGCCCGGCTCAGCACGTCACGGCCGAATTCGTCGGTGCCCAGCCAATGCGCCAGGGTGGGCGGCTTGAACCGCGACAGGATGTCGATCTTCAGCGGGTCGTACGGCGTCCACACCGCGCCCAGCAGGGCGGCGACGGCCAGGATGCCGATGATCAGCCCGCCGATCGCCGCATTGGCGCGCAGCCGGCGCCGCTTCCGCGCGGCCGGGGCGGGACTCTCAGCCAATGTCGTCATGCCGTCACCCGCGGGTCGAACAGGGGGTACAGGAGGTCGACGAACAGGTTCACCAGGACATAGATGCCGGCGATGAACAGCAGGCAGCCCTGCACCACGGGATAGTCGCGGGCGTAGATCGAATCGACCAGCAGCCGGCCCAGGCCGGGGATGGTGAACACGGTCTCGACCACGGCGATGCCGCCCAGCAGGTTGCCCAGCATCAGGCCGATCAGGGTCCAGGTCGGGGCGAAGGCGGTGCGGAAGGCGTGGCGCCACAGCACGGCGCTTTCCGACAGGCCTTTGGCCCGGGCGTGAGTGATGTATTCAAGCCGCATCACCTCGATCGTGCTGGCCCGCGCCATGCGGATGATGACCCCGGTCTCGACCATCACCAGCGTCGCCACTGGCATGATCATGTACAAGAGGGCCTTGCCGGTATCCTCGCCGAACGGGGTGTAGCCGATCACCGGCAGCCAGCCGAGCTTCAGCCCGAACAGCAGCAGCATCAAGAGGCCGAGCCAGAAGCTGGGGATCGACAGCAGCAGCGTGGCGCCGGAGATGACGGCGAGATCCAGCGAGCTGTCCTGCCGCCAGGCGGCGATCATGCCGGCCGGCACCGCCACCAGCGCGGCCAGGGCGACCGCCGCCAGCACGATGGTGGCGCTGACCGCGAACCGGTCCAGGATCAGCGGCAGCACCGCCTGGCCGGTGCTGATCGACTTGCCGAAATCGCCCGACAGCGCATGGCCGAGCCAGTACAGGAACTGCACCGGGATCGGCTGGTCGAGCCCGAGCGAGCGGCGCAGATCGGCGACGCTGGACGGGTCGGCCATGTCGCCCAGCATCAGCGTCACCGGATCCCCCGGGATCAGCCGGATCAGGCCGAACACGATGACGGCGACGATCAGCAGGGTGGGGATCGCCATCCCCAGCCGTTGCAACAGGAAGCGAACCATCGACAAGCCTCCCCTGTCAGGGATGGATCAGTTCTTGATCGCCACGTTCCACAGCCGCGGCTTCGACGCGGACCAGGTCTTGTAGCCCTCGATCCGGTCGGAGATCGCGGAGATCTGCGCCCCGTTATAGGTCACGATCAGCGGCACGTCCGCGATCTGCATCTGGTGCAGCTTGTCGAAGATGGCCTGGCGCTCCTTCGGGTCGCTGGTCACCATCGCGTCCTGGATCAGTTTCAGCGCGTCCGGGTTCTCCCAGACCTTGCGCGGCTGCGTGTCCTTCGGGCCGGACACCATCTCGTAGCTCAGCGCCGGGTCCATCCGGGCGGAATAGCTGAACGACATGGTCTGGTACTGGCCGGAGGTGTAGCGGTCCAGCTGCGCGCCCCAGTCCAGCACCTCCAGCTCGATGTCGATGCCGGCCTGCTGCGCCAGGGCCTGGGCGAAGATGGCGCTGTCGTAGACGTCCTGGTACTTGCGGTTGACCAGCATCTTGATCGGCTGGCCGGTGTAGCCGGCCTCGGCCAGCAGCTTCTTCGCCGCCTCGATGTCGCTGGTGTAGCCCTGGTTCTCCACCGCGGTGTGGTAGGGGCTGGCCGACGGGATCACCGAGTTGTTGGCGGGGGAGGTGCCCTGCGTCACCGCCTGGGCGATCTGGCCGGCGTCGATCGACAGCGCCAGCGCCTTGCGGATGCGCACATCCTTCAGCAGCGGATCGCGGGTCTGCAGCAGGATGGCGGTCATCGACAGGGTCTGCGCCAGCTCGGTGCGCACGCCCTTCTGGCTGTCGAGCTCCTGCTTGTCGGCGATGCTGACATCCGGCACCAGGTCGATGTCGCCGGCCAGCAGGGCGGTCTTCGCCGCCGCCGGGTCGCCGATGATGCTGAAGCGGACGGTCTCGGCCAGCGCCTGCTTGCCGCCGGTGTAGCCGTCGCGGTCGCCGCCGCGCGAGGCGTAGTCGGCGAAGCGCTTCAGCTGGACGTACTGGCCCGGCTCCCACTTCTCCAGCTTGTACGGGCCGGTGCCGATCGGGGCGATCCACTTGCCGTCGGCGCCGACCGAATCCGGGTGCAGGATCGCGCCCTCGGCGCAGTCGGTCCGGGCCATGGTGACCAGGAACAGCGCGCTCGGGGCGTTCAGGTGGAACACCACGGTCTTCGAATCCGGCGCGTCGATCGATTCGATCTTGATGCGGCCGCGGCCGTCGAATTCCGGCAGGCAGCGCCATTCCGTCTTGGGGTCGAGCCAGCGCTTCCAGCTCCACACCACCTCGGCCGAAGTCATCGGCGCGCCGTTGTGGAACTTGACCCCGTCACGCAATGTGAATGTGTAGGTTTTGCCGTCGTCGGATACCTTGACGCTGTCGGCCAGCATTGGCCCGACTGAGGCATCCTCGCGATACGCCACCAGGCCTTCCACCACATGCAGGATCACCGCATCGGTGTTGTCGTCGCGCTTGGTGCCGGGGTCGGTGCTTCGCAGGTCGCCGTTCAGCGCCACGCGAATGGTGTCGGAAGGCGGCGACGCCAGGGCTGGCAAGGCCAGCCCGAGCGCCGCCGCGAACGCAAGAGCGGAAAGTTTCGTCATGGAAGCCCCCTGTGTGAGGCGATGCAGGAAGCCGGACCGCGTTCAGGCCGCGTTTTTCGTCCGGCGGGACAGGTCGAGCGAATAGGTGGTGAAGGTGCGGTTCAGCGCCGGCAGCGGCGCCACCTCCATGATGCCCTCGGCCGGGCGCATGATGACCATCGCCACCGTGGCCGACAGGTTGCCCTGCTGCGACGGGCGCGGAGGCCGGCACACGGCATAGGGGGTGCCGAAATCGTCAAAGAAGGCGGCCTTCATGTCCTCGGCGGTCAGCTTGCCGTGCTTGGCCTGCAGGATCTGCTTCACCCGCCAGTCGCGGTAATAGCTTTCCGGCGTGCTCGGCGTGCCGGCCTCCTTCAGCTTGGACAGTGCCACCGGGCTGACCCAGTGGTTGGCATGCACCAGGAGGCCGTTCTCGGGGTAGAGCGGGAAGGTCTCGTCCGGCGCGCATTCGAAATCGATGGCGAAGCCGCCGGCGTGGCTGACGATCATGTTGTTCGACGCCGATTTCGGCGTGATCGCGATGGTGCGCAGCGACAGGGCGAAATGCTCCAGCTCCAGCGCCTTGCGCCGGATCAGCGGCAGCGGGATGCCGATCCCCAGCTTGTAGTCGCGGTCGGATTCCAGGTAGTTGGCGGTGATCGCGGTGCCGACCGAATTCATGCCGTTGCGGGCCAGGCCGCCGGCCTCGGTGAAGGTCAGCACGTCCGGCCCGTCCTCGCGCCGCACCCGCAGCACGATCGCGGTGTCGGCGCATTCCGCCCGCCAGTCCCAGTTCTGGCCATGGATCACGCTGCCGTCGGCGCTGGCCGGGCCCATGATCACGGCGCCGGTGCAGCCGTCGGGATCGTCCTCGACGATGCCCTTGCGGCGATGCGCCAGCTGCATCACCTCGGTGCGGCAGTTGATCAGGGCCACCGCCTCGAAATCGAGATTGGCGCCCTCGGCGATGCCTCGCATCTCCTCGATCAGCTCGGGCGCGAAATCCTCCATCTTCGGCAGGAAATCGGTGACGAAGCCGCGGATCTGCGGCCAGTCGTAGCCCAGGTCGCGCAGCTGCCGGGCATAGACCTCGACGCTCTTGCGGGTGCGGTCGGCCGCCGCCGCGCCGTATTGCCGGCCGCGTTCGCGCGGGGTGCCATGGATGTCGACGAAGGGAAAGGGCGTCATGTCAGGGGGACCCGTTGTCTTCGAATGGTCACACGCTATTGCATTTCATGTTCATGAAGAACAGATTTTTTGCGCAAGCCGGAAAGTCGAAAGATTTTTGCGCGCTTGGCGCACGCCCTTCCCCCGCGTCGCGCGATCGCTATCATGAAGGGGCATAGTGTGGAGCACAGCGTGGCGGCGGCAGAAGCGGCGGAGCGGGCGAGCCCGCTGCAATTGGAACTGGCCCGGCAGATCGCGGAGCGGATGCGCGACGAGGCCTGGATGCCCGGCATGCGGGTGTCCGAGCAAGCGCTGGCCCGCGCGCTCGGCGTGTCGCGCTCGCCGATCCGCGGTGCCTTGGACCTGCTGGTGGCGCAGGAGGTGCTGGAGGCGTCGTCCGGCCGCGGCTTCGTCGTGCTGCGCCGGCCGGAGGGCGACGAGATCGCCGGCCTGATCCCACGGTCGGAGGGTGAGGCGGTCTATGCCGCGATCATGACCGACCGCGCCAATGGCCGCCTGCCGCAGGAGGTGTCGGAGGCCGAGCTGATCCCGCGCTACGGCGTGCCGCGCGGCGTGGTGCGCAAGGTGCTGATGCGCTTCGCCGCCGAAGGGCTGGTGCAGCGCCAGCGCGGCCATGGCTGGCGCTTCGTCGATTCGCTGGAGACCGACGAGGCGGTGGCCGAGAGCTATCAGTTCCGCATGGTGGTGGAATGCGCCGCCCTGCGGCAGTCCGGCTTCCGCATCGACCGCGACCGGGTGCTGCAGCTGCGCCGGGCGCATGAGGACATCCTGGCCCGCGCCGCCGGCGGCGTCGGCACCGAGGAGTGGTTCCGGGTCAACACCGCCTTCCACGAGATGCTGGCCGCGAGTTCCGTCAACCGCTTCTTCCTGCAGGCGGTGCGGCAGCAGAACAGTCTGCGCCGGATGCAGGAATACGCGGATTTCGTGCAGCTGCCGCAGAGCCGGGTCGAGCAGTCCTGCCGCGAGCACCTGTCGATCCTCGACGCGCTCGAGGCCGGCGATACGGAATGGGCGGCGGCGCTGCTGCACCGCCACCTCGCGCTGGCGGCAGGGACCTACACGGGTGCCGATGCGATGGACGCCAAGGCCCGTTCGGGGCTCAGCGTGTGACCGGGGCTGACCTTTACAGAATCCGTCCAGGCCGGCCGGACGAGGTTGCGATCGTGCGTGCGATCGAGGATGCGGCGGCCATGCTGTTCCGCAGCATCGGCCTGCCCGAGATCGCCGAATTCGATGCGGCCGATCCGGCCGAGGTGCTGTTGCGGGCACAGGAAGGCCGGCTATTGGTCACGGTCGATGCCACCGACCGCCCGGTCGCCTTCGCCCTGTTCGGTGAATACGACGGCACGCTGCATATCGAGGAGCTGGACGTCCACCCCGACCATGCCGGCCGGCGGCTGGGCGCGGCGCTGATCGACCGGATCGACGCCATCGCCCGGGACATGGATCTGCCGGAGCTGACGCTGTCCACCTTCCGCGACGTGCCCTGGAACGCGCCCTATTACGGCAGGCTCGGCTTCGTCCCGATGCCGGATGCAGACCTCGGCCCCGGCCTGGCCGCGATCCGCGACATGATCGCCGCCAAGGGCGTCGACATCCTGCCGCGCCTGTTCATGCGGCGGCCGGTTCTCAGAACGCCGTGAGGCCGGCGACGTCGCTGCCGAAGGCGGATTGCGGGCCCGAGGCCTGGAAATGCTGCGCCCGCTCGCGCTGGGCGACGCAGCCGGCGACCTCGGCCGCGATCGCGGACCAGGCGGCGCCGCGCTTCAGCGAGGCCAGGAAGCACTGGTCGTAATAGGTGTAGCGGTCGCCGGCGCCGCAGCCGAAGGACGGGCGGTCGGCCCGCGCCGCGGTCAGCACGATGCGGTCCGGCGTGGTCAGCGCCGGCGTGTCGGTGTAGAGGCCGGAATAGCAGCCGGAGGTGACCAGCACGGTCGGCCGCCCGGCGCAGGATGCCGCCAGCAGGCCAGCGAGCCAGTCGGGCGGGATCGCCGCATCGTCGCGGGCCGAGACCAGCCCGTAGCCATGGGCGCCGTGCGAGGTGATGTAGACGAAGCATCCGGTGGTGGCCGGGCCGGCCAGCCGGGCCATCTGCGCCTCGA
>NZ_JBYRFX010000537.1:0-32323 GCF_057815775.1 Inquilinus sp. | reverse complement strand
GACGAGACCGGCGTCGCCAACATCATCGTCTGGCCCCATGTCTATGAGCGCTACCGCCGTGCCGTGATCGGCGCCCGCCTGCTGGAGGTCCGTGGCCGCCTGCAAAAGGAGGGGTTGGTCATCCACCTGATCGCCCGGCATGTGATCGACCGGTCGCCGCTGCTGCGCGAGCTGGGGCGGCTGGAGGGGCCCGACCAGGTCGAGCCGGAGTTGACCGAGCGCGAGGCTGTCGACGCCATGCCGGGGTCGCGGGATTTTCGGTAGCGGATCGTGCCTACGAGGTCGGCAGCGCCGTAGACAATCAGCTCTCGTCGACGTGCCAAACGCCTGGCCCAGCCACGATCAACTGGCTGGGCGGAGGGGGCACGATCGACGTCACGGTCAGGGTTGCCGTCGATCCGTCGTCGAGGTCGAAAACGATCTTGCCCTCGCCGTTGCTCCACAAACGACCGTCGCACATTGTGTTGTGACTGCCGTTCTTCGGGATCGCGCTGAAGAGCAGGCTTCCCTTGAGCGTCATGGCACCGGGTGGGACGCCTGGCAGGTCACCCTTGCACTGCAGCTTAAGCTCACCGGCATTGTAGGACAGGCCGTACGCGACCTCCATGACATGAAGCGTCACGTCCATGAGATTGATCGAGCTCATAATCTTCCTCGGTAAAAAAGCTGATGAACGGGGCTGCTGTAGGCGTTCGCCCTGCCGCCAGCCGTTGGTACTCCACATAGTAGGCCAGCTGCAGATCATCGCTGTCGCCCTTCGGGCCGACGCGAGCGACATGGATCTGCTCATCGGGAAGTGGTTACTGCATAGCGATCGCCTGTTCCACTGGTGCCGTCAGCCAGGCGTGCCACTTATCCGGTGTCAGGATCACCGGCATCGCCTTCTCGTGGATCGGCTTGACGATGCTGTTGGCCGACGTGGTGAGGAACGAAAACAGCTTGTGCTCACCCACGACCGGATCGGCCTTGGTGCCACGAGTCCCCGTCCAGGTACGCCAGACGCCCGCGAAGCCGAACGGTGGCCCTGCGTTGGAGGAGTCATCCTTCAGCGCGAACAGGCCACGGACTCTCTTTTGGTGATCGGATCTGATTGGGGCATGTACTCGCTGAAGGCCATGGCTGGCACGACCACACGCCACTCCGGCTACAGCCATCCTTTCCAGTAGTTGCTGGAGAGGTTGCGGACGTTTGTGACGTAGGACGGGTTCGGGCCGACCGGGCGAAGCCCCAGCGCATCATGTCCGCCCTCCCTTGACGGCACCGGTAGGGCGTCGCAGGGTGCCCCGCAATGTTGGTCGGAACGCTTCAGGGATTTCGATGAGTGCGGATTATATCAAGAATGATGGCAAAATAACCAAGCACCGGCGCTCGTTGGGAAGAGGGTTAAAGAACTGGCTTTGGCCCATCCTGGCGGACTTCCCCCGAGAGATGTTACGGACGAAGCTGGTTCGATTCGTAATCGCGGGCACGCGCTATATTTGGTTCGTGATGATTCTGCGTCGCCTTTCAACCGAAACCGGCGGCGCCGGGGTTTCAAAGAGCACGATTGCACACAATCTGCGGGGAATGCTTGATCTGCATGTCGAGCGGTCGGTCCGTCTCATCTATCCAATTGTGGCTCAGGCGGCAGCTACTCGTGCAAGTATTAAGGATTGGAAAATCCTCTCGATTGGCCCTCGTACAGAGGGCGAAATTTACAATTTGATCGCCCACGGTTTTCGGCGAAGTAATATTTCAGCACTTGACCTAATTTCCTATTCGCCAATGATCCAGCTAGGCGACATGCACGCGATGCCGTATCCCGATGCCACTTTTGATGTGGCAGTATTGGGTTGGGTGATCAGTTATAGCGATCGGAAAAGGGACGCGGCAACTGAGGTCATCCGGGTGGTGAAACCTGGCGGGATTGTCGCGGTAGGCATCGAATGGGGCCGTCAGAGTCCTGAAGAGGTCGCTGAGATCAAGACCGGTTACATCGTTGGATCGGCTCAGCGCTTGCCGACGGTACGTGCAATCTTAGATTTGTTCGCCGATCACGTGGACAGGGTTTATTTTCAGTCCGACGATCAAGACATTGCTCTTATTGAAAAGGGCGATCTGCTGGTTGTCTTTCGCCTGAAATAGATTTCGGGGAACTTTGCGCTTGGCCATTCAGAAGGTTAATGTTGCGGCGTTGCTCTCTGATAGCGCAGACCTCATTGCGAATATTGCGTGCCCGCTGTGGGCTGATTCTGTTGAACAAGCCGGCCGTGGATGGCGCGCGGGTCTGACCGTTGGGGGGGGGCACCAGGCGAAGCCGTTTTAGCCGCTCTGGGGGCCGGCATCGTGACCAGCTTGGCGAGTTAACAGACGTTCTGGGCGCCGACTACGAGGCAAACTCGTCGCGTGCCCCGTTCCACCCTTTCAGCCACAGCCTGTCGAGCCTCAGAATGCGCCTGAAGGGGGTGAAAAGCATCTCGATCTTTCCCCGCGGCGCGAGGTGACATAGGCATCGGTCGCGGCGGTATGTCGCGTGCCCCCTTGTGGACGGAGCGCGGGATATTGCGCCCTGGAGCGTTTGAACAGCGACGTGGCTTCAGCGGGCAGATGTCACGGTCGATGTTGCTGGCGCGGTAGCGGATCAAATCGTCCTGGTCGACTAGCGGCTACGGCATCCGGCAGGGCTTCGGTAGGTCTATGAAATCTGCGCCATGTGCCGGTGAGTATAAATCACTGCTCGAAAACGGTGGGGTTACGTGCGGCCTCCTCTGACTTTCCTTGGCAGCCGCGCCAATCGCTTCGACCGCTCCTTGTAGATCTGGTGCTTGTCCATCGGCCAACCCGCTGCGGCGTATGCTCGGATCAACGATCCGAATCGAAGTGCCACTGTGAAATGGGACGGCATTCCCGGGTCGGCGTCGATCAGCTCTGCAGAAAGGTATCCGTGCCGGTACAGCAACCGACGCAGGCCAGATAACATCGCCTCGATACTCTCGTTCCCGGGGCATGGCACGAGCCGCTTGTTCGTCGCGACCACAATCTGCGACCTGGTAACGACCCAGCCGACAGCTGCATAGGCTTTGCGGAGCGAGCCGAAACGATTGACGATGGTGCTCGGCGTGGGCATCTCAGGATCGTCCGCGATGAGCGCGCTCGAAAGATATCCGTGCTGATCCAGCAACCGGCGCAATCGAGCCAACATTGCTTCTGTGGTGCTGGCTCTTGGCCGGTCACCTCGCCGTTCACGGAAGCGAGCGTGCGCGGCGATGTGTACCTCTTGAGCACTGTGAAGACGGCAGCCCGTCAGCTCCAAAGCCTTTTTCATGGAGCCAAACCGGCGCGTGAACGTCCCGAGGGATGGTAGATCTGGGTCCATCTTGATCGCTCGACAAGAAAAGTATCCGTCGCGCGTGTGCAGCCGCCTCAGGCCGTCGAGCAGATCGTCGTTCGTCCAGATGCGGCCGTCATGATTTCTGAGCAGCCAATCCGGGGGGTCATAGCCTGCTAGATGGGCAGCATCCCTTATACTGCCGAAGCGGCTACGAATCATGCCGACGGATGGAATGGATTTCGAATTTGAAATTAAGGAATGCGATAGGTAGCCTTTGGACTTCAATAGAGATTTTAACTTCCTAATTAACTCGCTATTTGTATATCGCGAGTGATGCCAGTTTTTCCGCAATTGAATTTGCGCTTGTCGAAATAAACTCACGGTAACAATTGGCTTGAATAAATTGACCCTAACCCAAAGATGTTCCGGATTGGCAATTATTTCTGATTTCAGAGGAGATGGAAATTTATTGTACGTGTAAATGCCGACGCATAACTCAGATTTTAGTAATCTGTAAATTTTGGAAGAGCTCCATTTTCTGCCCTCATCTGCCGGCACGCCATCGGCGCGAAGCTTGCCGGCAATGGCGGCGGTGCTGAGACGCCCCCGAGCACACCAACGAAAAATTCTGCGGATCACCTCTTGTTCCTCGGGAGGTCCGGCCACCACGATTACCCGATCTGTGGCGATCGCCTTGACTTGGCCAGGTTGCAGTATGAAACGGGGATTTCCCTGGCAATCGACGAGAAGCCGCCGAAATCCATACGGAACGGACGCGCCCTGATGGAATCCTAAATGTGCTTGCTGAATATGAGCGCGAGAGAGTTTTACCGATAATTCTCGAACATATTCAGCCGCCATCACTCTTTTTAGATGTTTCATTATATTTGCAGAGATCGACATATCATCAGAGAATTGTTCTGCACAATAAATTACCCTGCGCCCGGCCTGCCGGCAGATAAATTCATAGTGGGCGGCCTGGTCGGGATCCTGGAATCGTCCCCATCGGCTGACGTCCAGTACAAGAATTGCCTCGAAATCACAATCTGCTTTGAGGGCATCTGACAGCAGCAGTTGGAGCGCTGCTCTCCCCTTCAGCGTCAGCCCACTCTTACCTGGGTCTGCGTATGTGTGGACGATTTCAAAGCCGTGTGCTCCAGCATACTGAGCGATCGCAGCCTTTTGGTTTTCAATCGAGTATCGTTGATGATCCGTTGACATCCGGAGATATTGCGCTGCCCGCCGAAGCGGCATCTGGTCTTCTCCGGAGTTCAACATGTGCACCTCCGTCCGCCGTGGAGCAGGAGACTGACGCGGCTCCAGCCAAGCAAGACCAGCCTAACGATATCATCTTGCCGAGGCGCTGCGTGAGCCTGTCGTCACATTATTGTGACCTATGCGCGTGCAGGTTGCCCGCAACTGATCAGCCTGAAGATCATCGCGCGGCCGGTGGCCCCACAGCGCTGATCCAGCCCATCGTGGCAGCTCTCGCGGAGAGCGCCGTGCCTATTCGAACGGATATCCCCTATGCGGCGACGGGCTAAGGTCCGCTCATGTTGTCTGTCGGCGGGTCTCAACAGGCCGTGAAAGGCTAGAATCGCTGCGGTTCGACGAATGTCCGCTACCGGGATGCCACCGTGGTGTCTCCTAATGGCGCGATCCCGTCGATTCTCCGCGTGCAGACGATCTGGCGAGTGTCGCTGGTCCAGCTCGAACTCCGGATCAACCGCGTGCTCTATCCTCCGATCTGGCGGCGCAGCGTCTCCAGATGCCGCATGGCGGTCACGCCGTCGCGGATTGTGGGGGCATCGGCGGCATCGCCGCGGAAGGCCTTCAGCGTGACCTCCAGCAAAGCATGGTAACCCTTGAAATCCTCGTTGGCGGCGGCGGTGAAGTTGGGCGACCAGGTCAGCGCGTCTTCGGTGTCGGACAGGCTGGCGCCGAGGTTCTGGGTCTTGAAGGCCGGGTCGCGGTAATAGGTCACGTCGATCACGTTGCGCACCTCCAGCCGGCGATGGTCGCCCATGATCTGGACGAACTCCATCGGTGTGCCGCGCGACTGCACCGTGCCCATGACGATGGTGCCGATGGCGCCGCTGTCGAAGCCCAGCGCGATGTGCATCAGTAGGTGCCCCGGCCCGTTCTCGACCTTGCGGGCCGAGATCTCGCGGATCGGCGACGCTGCCAGAAAGGCCGGCAGGTCCATGTAATGGACGCAGTGGTGCAGGAAGAATCCCGAATAATCGACCGCGCCCTGGAAGTAGGTCGGGGCCGTCATGTATGAGCCGTAGAAGCCCAGCACCGGGCCGAACTCACCGCTGCGCACGATGCCGCCGGCGATGCGGTTGCCGATCGACCAGCGCTTCATGAAGCCGAGCACCAGCGGCTTGCCGGCGCGCTCCGACGCTGCCAGCAACTCCTCGGCCTGGGCGAGCGTGCCGCCGGGCGGTTTTTCCATGAACACCGGCAGCCCCTTGGCCAGGGCGGCGAGGCAGATGGCGTGGTGCGCCGCGGGGCCGACCGCCATGCCGATCGCGTCCAGCCCGGGATGGGCCAGCAGGTCGCGATGGTCGGCATAGGTGGCGCGCACGCCGAACTGGCGGGCGGCACGGGCCAGGTTGGCGCCGTCGATATCGCACAGCGCCGCCAGCTCGACATCGTGCCGCGTCAGCTGCGTCAGCAGCATCTGGGTCGCGTGCGTGCCGCAGCCGATCCAGCCGATCTTCATGGTCATCGCCGGTGCCCTCCCATCGTCAGCGCGCCGCGCAGCAAAGCGAGGCTCTGCGTCAGCTTCTCCACCTCGTCCTCATGCGGCGGCCGCCACTGCGCGATCGGCACGCCGAAGCGGTCATCGTCGCGGCGGAACGGCTCGACCGAGATCGGGCCGATATAGCCTGCATCGGCTAGCGCTCGCGCCACCGCCACCCAGTCGGTCGCGCCGGTGCCGATGAAGCCGCGGTGGTTCTCATTCGCCTGGAAATGGACGAAGCGGTCGCCGGCCAGGCGGATCGCCTCGGCGATATCGGCCTCCTCCATGTGCATGTGGAAGGTGTCGAGCATAAGCCGCACCTCCGGCCGGTCGACCAGGTCGATCAGGTCCAGTCCCTGGCGCGTGGTGCACAGGATGTCGGTCTCGAACCGGTTCAGCGGCTCGACCGCCAGAACCACGCCGTGGTCGCGCGCCGCGTCGGCCGCCCGCTGCAGCCCGTCGACGCACCAGTCCTGGCGGCGCAGGCGAAGATCCTCAGGCACGGGTGCCGGAGGGCGGCCGGCGAAGACCAGCGGGTTGCCGTAGAGCGGGCCGCCGACGATGCGGGCACCGAGCCGTTCGGCACAGCTGGTGGCATAGTGCAGATAGTCGACCCCGGCCTCGCGCGCGGCGGCATCGTCGCCGGTCAGGTTGCGCTGCAGGTTGACCCGGGCGGCGAGGACGACGGACAGGCCGGCGCCGTCCAGGGCATGGCGGGTCTCGGCGAGATCCAGCTCACCCGGCTCGGGCACCAGGAGCTCGATGAAGTCGTAGCCCATGGTGCGGATCCGCTCGAACCAGCCGAAATGCTCGGCGGTGAAGGGGCGCGCGACCTGCATGGAGATGAGGCCGATCGGGTTCGGCATGGATGGGGTCACTTTCGGTGGCGAGATGGTCATCCCTTCACGGCGCCCTGGGTCAGGCCGCCGATCAGGCGTTTCTGGACGATGAGGAACAGGATGGTGGCGGGCAGGGCGCCGACCACACCGCCGGCGGTCAGCAGGCCCCATTCGATCTGGTATTCGCCGATCAGGGTCTGGATCGCGACGGTCATGGTGCGGACGCTGCGGCCGCCCAGCGTCAGGGCGTAGAGGTATTCGTTCCAGGCGGTGATGAAGATGTAGATGCCGGTGGCGACGAGGCCGGGGATGCAGAGCGGCAGGATCACCCGCCACAGCGCGCCGAGGCGCGAGCAGCCATCGGTCATCGCGGCCTCGTCCAGGCTCTTCGGGATGGCGTCGATGTAGCTCGTCATCATCCAGATGGCGAAGGGGATGGCGACGGTGGCGTTGGCGATGATCAGCGCGATGTGGGTGTCGAGCAGGCCGAGGCGCCTCATCAGCACGAACAGCGGCAGGATCAGCAGCACGATCGGGAACATGTTGATGACCAGGAATTGGACCATCAGCAGCCGGCGCCCGGGAAAGCGGAAGCGCGAGAAGGCATAGGCCGCGGTGACGCTGAGGACTAGCCCGACCGCGACGGTGCCCAGCGCCACGATCAGGCTGTGGCGCATATTGGCCAGGAAACTGGTGTGGCCGAATAGCCGCTCGTAGCTGGCGGTGGTCCAGGCCGACGGGTCGGCGGTGACGCCGCGGGCGACGATCTCGTCCGGCGGCGTCAGCGAGGTCAGCGCCATCCACAGATAGGGCCCCAGCGCGAAGCCGGCGATCAGCAGCATCGGCAGGTGGATCAGGGCGACCCGGCGCCAGGGGGAACTGCGGGTGACCATCAGTCCATCGCCCTGGTGGTGCGCCGGAGATAGACCAGGACGAAGCCGGCGAGCAGCAAAGTAAAGATCACCGCCAGCGCCGAGCCGTAGCCGAAATCGAGATTGGTCCGGGCCTTGATGAAGGCGTAGAGCGGCAGGGTATGGGTGGCGTAGCCCGGGCCGCCGCCGGTCATGACGAAGATGACGTCGATCGAGTTGGCGACCCAGATCACCCGCAGCAGCACCGCGGTCGCGATCACCCCGGCGATCGAGGGCAGGGTGATCCGCCGGAACTGCTGCCAAGGGCCGGCGCCGTCGATCGCCGCGGCCTCATACAAATCCTGCGGCACCGCCTGCAGCCCGGCCAGGATCATCACCGCGAAGAACGGGAAGCCCTGCCAGGTCAGGGTCAGGATGATGGCGTAGAGCGAGGTGCCAGGATCGGCCAGCCAGGGGAAGGCGCCCTGCAGCAGGCCCAGGCGTACCAGCGCATCGTTCAGCACGCCGGCATTCGGGTCATAGATCCAGCGCCACATCAGCGCGATGACGACGCTGGGCAGCGCCCAGGGGATGATGACCATCGCCCGCGCCAGCGGCCGCCACCAGAAGCGCTGGTTGAGCAGCAGCGCGGTGGCGAGGCCCAGCAGCAGCTGGGCCGGGACCGTGATCCCGACCCAGATCGCGGTGTGCTGCAGCGACGTCCAGAACACCGGATCGGCCAGCGCCTTGGCGAAGTTGCTGAGCCCGACGAAGGGCATCTGGTTCGGCCGGAACAGCACGAAGTCGTGCAGGCTCAGCACCAGCGCCTGCAGCATCGGCAGGAACACGATCAGCAGCGTGACCAGCACCGCCGGGCTCAGTAGCACATAGGGCAGGATCCGGGTCCGCGTCCGGCCGCGGGCCGGGGCCCGCCGCGCCGTTGCCAGGGTCATCGACATGGGCCTCGTCCTCGCCTCACGGGGCGTAGAGCTGCTCGATGTCCTGCATCATCTGCGCCGGCGTGATCTCGCCGGTCAGGGCCCGCTGCATCGCCGCCGGCCATACCGTGTTGACGAAATCCGCGGTCTGGGAGACGGCCGGCAGGCTGTGGGCGAAGGGCAAGGACTGCACCGTGGCGTCGACAAAGCGCTTCTCGTGCAGCGTCCAGTTCGCGGCACCGCTCTTGGTCACCGGCAACTGGCCGGTCGCCTTGTTGAACTCGACATTGGCGTCGCCGCTGGCCAGGAAGGCGATCCACTTCCAGGCGGCCTCCTTGTCCTCGGCCGAGGACAGCACGGCGAGGGATTCATCGCCGTAGGAGGTCCAGCGGCCGCCGTTGCATTCCGGCACCGGCACGGCGGAGACCTTGTCGCCCAGCGCCTTCACCATGTCGGCGGAGGAGCCGATGTGGTGGATCGTCATCGCCGTCCGGCCCTGTTGGAAGGCGGCGATGATCTCCTGGAACCCATCATTCGGGGCCGAGGGCGGGAACAGCTTCTGGCCGCGGAAGAGATCGACCAGCCAGCTGTTCGCGGCGACCACCTGCGGCGTCGTCAGCCCGCCCTTCTCGAATTTGGCGCCGGCGGACAGCACGAAGGGACCCCAATGGTCGTAGCCGCCCTTGCCGCCGCGGAAGCCGAAGCCCCAGACATCGGGCTGGCCATCGCCATTGGTGTCGCGGGTCAGGGCCTTGGCCGCCTTGGCGAAATCCTCGCAGGTCTTCGGCGGCTGCAGCCCGGCCGCTGCAAACAGGTCGACGCGATAATAGAGGTAGGAGACGACGTACTGCACCGGCAGGTAGTACTGCTTGCCGTCCGGCCCGCCATTGATCTTTAGCAGGTCGTCCTGCAGGTCGGCCTTGCCGTCCCAGCCGGCGATCCGGTCGTCCAGCGGCTCCAGCGCCCCCATCTCCACCAGCCGCGGCTGGGCGAACAGCTTCACCATCGCCGCATCCGGCGCGTTGCCGCCGGCGATCGCGGTGTACAGGTTGTCGTAATAGCTGTTCCAGGGGATGTTCTCGGCCTCGACCTTGACGCCCGGATTGGCGGCCTCGAACTTGGCGACCAGGTCGGCCACCGGGTTGTCCGGATTGTCGAAATGGTACCAGAAGCGGACCGTGCTCTCGGCCTGGGCCGCCCCGGCGGCCAGCGCCAACAGCACGGCCAGGGCCGCGCCTCGTAGCTTCCTCATGACGTTTCCTCCTCCGTTTATGCTTTTTCGTTGAACCGGCGGGCCCAGCCGCCGGCTTCGGCGAAGGCCGTTCGGGCCTCCGCCAGCGCGCTCGTCATCTGCATGAAGCCGTGGATGACGCCGCGATGCACCCGCACCGGATCGGCCCGGCCGAGTGCCCGCAGCCGGTCCCCGAGCCCCAGCGTGTCGCTGAGCAACGGGTCGAGCCCGGCGGCGTTGAGGTAGAGCGGCGGCAGCGCCTGCAGTGCTGCGTCCGGCGCGGCGAGGGGCGAGACCGCCGGCTGGGTCCAGGATGCCGGATCGGGCACGTACCAGTCGCGGTAGCGGATCATCTTGGCGGTGGTCAGCCCGTAGCCGCCGGGCCCGAAGCGCCGGTGGGAGTCGGTCTCGTGGTCGACGGCATAGACGCCGTAGAACAGCAGCCCGAAGTCGGGCAGGGCCCGGCCGGCCGCCTGTTCGCGCAGCATCAGCGCCAGAGCCAGGTTGGCGCCCGCGGAATCGCCTGAGACGCCGATCGGACCGGCGATGCCTAGATCGGCGAGAACCTCCGGCAGGGCCCGCCAAGCCGCCAGGGAATCGTCCAGCCCGGCGGGGTAGGGGTGCTCCGGCGCCAGGCGGTAGTCGATGCCGATCACGGCCATGCCCGTCGCTTCGGCCAGGCAGCGCATCGCCCGGTCGTGGCTGCCGAGGCTGCAGAAGGCCCAGCCGCCGCCATGGATGTACAGGATCGCGCCGCGCGCCGAGGACGGCCGGAACAGCCGGGCGGGGCGGGCGGTGTCGCCGCCGGGCAGCGTCAGTTCCGCCGTCTCGATCGGCGGTAGGTCCTGGTTCCAGCGGTGGTTGCCCGCCTCGGCCTGGGCCCGGCCCTCGGCGGCCGGCAGCAGCGTCGGGTCCGGCAGATGCCCATCCTCGGCCGCCAGCCGCGCCATGATCGCCGCCATCTCCGGGTTCGGCGCATCGTTCGGGTCGAAGCCGGTCATGCCCTGGGTCCTTCGGCGGCGGCGCCGAAGATCGACGGACCGACATCGACGATGGTTTCGATGTGATGACCGATGGCGGCCACCGCCGCGGCCTCGCCGCGCGCCGCCAGCGCCTCGACGATGGTCCAGTGCCGCCGGGCCGTGGCGGTCAGGTCGCGCCGCTCGACGCTGCGGGTGATCTTGAAGCGGTGGTTGTGCAGGATGCAGCGGTGCAGCAGCGGCTCGACCGCCGGCAGACCTGCGGCCCGGAACAGCCGGCGGTGGAAGGCGCGGTCCAGCTCGGTCTGTCCGTATTCGTCGCCGATCTGCGCCTTGGCCTCCATACCTTCGATCAAGGTGGTCAGGTCCGGCAGCAGGGCAGGGTCGGGGCGCCGCATGGCACGGACGATGCCGCGGATTTCGATGCCATGGCGCAGCCGGAACATCTCGACCGCCTCATCCTCGGTACAGTCGGCGACCCGCGTGCCCTTGTGCGGCAGGCGGTGCACCAGCCCCTCCTCCTGAAGCGCCAACAGCGCCTCGCGCACGGTGCCCTGGCTGCATTGGAAACGCTGCGCCAGCTCCAGCTCGAGCAGGCTGAGCCCGGGCGCAACCTCGCCCAGCATGATCATGCGCTTGAGGCCGTCGAAGATCTCCGCGCTTTTACCAGGCGCGCTCTTGCCGGGCCGCATGCCGTCCTGCGCGATGGCGAGCATCTCAGTCCCTGAATCGGATTATCATTATCGATAACGATATTGATAATCTATCAATGCGCAAGATCGATCTCGTGCTGCGGCGGCGATGCCGCCAATGAGGGTACGGATCATGTCCAACTATATGAGGCGTGGCCAACCTCAATGGCAGATCTTCTCTCCGGCGATGTCGCAGATCCTCTCCGGGCTGTCGGGGTGCCGGCACCAGCGACGCCGCCACGATCTGCCGCTTCAGCGCCTCCGGCCACGACCGGTGCCGACGCCTCTCCCGCAAACATGTGTCCATAACGGCACTCGTGGACACTTTCCACCACCGCCGCTGTTAATCAACGCCTCAGCCTCGGTCAACCCGACAAACACGGAAAGGCGGCCTCCGCCGGAGGGTTGCCGCTGTTCCCGTGCTCGTCGAGGTGATCTCCGCCCCCGAGCGTCCGCGAAGAGCCGTGGGCTATGTCCGCTTCGGGGCACGCTCTGAGACATAAGCTGGCGGAGAAGGGCAAGATTCTACGGAGCGCGGCGCCGTCTGCTTTTGGGCCGCCACAGCGGCTGCCGCTTATGGCGCTAACGCGCCTCGGCTCCTCCGGGGTTGCCGCCGGTCCGAGTTTGCGGCCTTCGATTTCCTGGATGTGTCGTTCTCCGCCGAGGGCCTAGTACTGTTCGTCGGCCGGCCCAAGGCCGGGCAGGAGCGCCATGGTGCCGAAGTCGACATCGAGGCAGTGCCCGACTCGCCGCTTTGCGCCGATGCGCTGCGCCGCTGGCTCGCAGCCCAGGCGATGAGCCGGGCTAACTTTTCTGCCGCCTCGACCGCGGCGGCCGCCAGGTTGCCGGTCAATCCGGGCATGATCGCGCGCAGGGTCAAGGGCGTCATCGCGCACACCGGTGTTGGCCCGGAGCAGTTCTCAGCGCACAGCCGGCCGGCCGGGACGATGATCGCAGCCGACCTGTTGGGCATCCCATTGACAAGGCGATGGAGCACGGACTCTGGAAGAGCTACGCCTCGGCCCGGATCTAACGGCGGCACGAGAGCCTCTGGGTCGGATATTTTACGGACAGGCTGCTCCGGTCGGAATAAATCCAGCGTGTCGCCAGCACGTTCTCGAATGTTGGAGGAGGCCGTCTCAAGGTGCATTGGCGGGAAAACTTTGCGGTGCCCCGAGAGCACGGGCAACCACCAGCGCCGAGCGCCGAGCGCCGACCGGAACGGTAAACAAAATGTTCATCATTGTAATAAACGAAATGTTTATTGTTTTAGACTCTAATCGAAATCATAGTCTTATGGCGACTGCAATTTCTGCCGCAAATACGGCAGAATAAATTTGGAATAGGAGAGATCAATGGACGTCTCTATCGTGAATTCGATCGCAGAGTTGCAAGCATTGGCGGCGCCCACCGCCGCTTCCGCGACCACAATTGCTGTGAGCGGCTACTATGCTGCCGGGGACGGCGGCGGTGGTGACTTTGTCTGGGACCCGACTAGTTCACTGCCAGACGATAGGAATATGGTAATCAATCCGCCAAGCCATCCTGGCAGTGGCAGATGGCTTCGCCGGGTTGAAAATGGCGGCGAGATCAACGTCAGGTGGTTTGGTGCACGGGGCGACGGGTTCAGCGGCGACGATACGGCGTTTGTCCAGAAGGCGCTCGACTACCAGCGCGTCAACGACGGCGAAGTGATATTGCCACCTGGGGACTACAACATCACGTCGACGCTGACATTCTTCACGTCAAACCGCGCCAATGCACTGCGCATGAGGGGGTTTGGCCGCGACGCATCCAGACTGTTCTGCAGCATCACCAACCGTACGTCGCTGCTGAAAATTCGTGGCTCCGTATACTCCCAGTTCATGTGGGGTGGACACATCAAGGCGTTGTCGATTGTGGCGTTCTCCACCCAGCCTTACTGGTCGCAGCAGGCCGCCATCGATCTGGGCAACTGCGTTGAGATGCTGATCGAAGACTGCGGGATCAGCGGCATCGCCGGCCATGGCATCTGGGCGTGCGAGCAGAATACGTCGGTCAACAATAATGACGGCTTGGGCGTCGATCTGCCGAACGACAAACCGTGGGTGACTGTGGACCGCTTCCGCCCCACCGGGCGCCCGCCCCATCTGCAGGCCAGGGTGAATTTCAAGCAGACCACCGGGCGTGTGACCAATAACTCGGACATCATCACGACGGTGGCTGACACCAGCGGCTTCACCGCGGGGGCAACTGCGTTCATTTCGGGCGACGGCATTCCTCCAGACACCAACGTCACCGCGATCGGCGCGGGCCAGTTCACCCTTTCGAAAAAGGCGATCAAGGACGTCGCCTCCGCCACGCTAAGCATCAACACCGACGGCGCGGTGACCGGGTTCCGCATCTACCGTATCGGCAGCGGCTATCGTGATGGTGACGCGATCACCGTGCGCGGGTGTGGGACGGGCTTTGTGGGCAAAGCGAAAACCTCGTTCACCTTGAATGCCACGATCAGCGCGACCGACCCCAACAACCTCGTTACGGGGATCTTTCTGTCTGGAAGCGGCAACACTGTAATGAACTCGAATCTGGTCACCGTCACTACCGGCACGACAGGAATCGCGAAGGGATGCTCGGTCTCCGGGACCGGCATCCCGACCGGCGCGACGGTGGTTAGGGTGGTCGATTTCGATATGTTGCAGCTGTCGGCCAACGCCACGGCGACAAACACCGGCGTGGTTCTGACCATCGGCGGCACCGTGGGGAAGATCAACGGCAAGGTCCAGGTTGGCTATCATGTTCGCGGCACCGGTGTGCCGGATGGCACGGTCGTGACCGCGGTCGGAAGCGCCAACACTTTGAACCTGTCGGCAACGCCGACGTCGTCGCTTGTGGGGACACCGCTGACATTCTACTCGCCCGACTACGGCTTCACCTCCGCAACTGGGAATACCCATTCGAACACCAGCGTGGACGGGCTCGGCAGCACGGCGGAGTTGGTGGCCGGTTATGTGGTTAGCGGTCCGGGGATTGTGCCGGGCACCACCATCCTGAGTGTGAATAGCGGAACCGCCATCACTTTGTCGCAGGCGGCCACTGCAACCGCAACAGGCGTGGCTCTAAGCTTCATCTCGCCCAATGGTGGCGTGGTGGACTACGAGATCGTCAATTCTGGGGCCAACTATTACGAATCCAACGACCATCTCTTTGACAATCCCGATCCTTACACCACCGCACACACTCGGATCATTCGCACCGAGATCGTGAACTGCGACGGTGTCGGGCTGGTGTTCCCACACTTCTCGTCGAGCGGGCTGTCCGTCGAGAACTGCACGATCTCGGGGAACATGGAGGGCGGAGTTGTCTTCGGCGGCAACGGCTTCGACATGAAGTGCACCGGCGTCTCGACCAATGGCATGCATTTCGAGGAAGGTGGCCCTGGATTCTATCCCGGCGTCTGGTTGCGGCGCACCGATTCCAGCGCCGAGATGATTCGGCTGTCGCAAAACGAATTCGACTCGAACACCTATTGCCATGTGCTTCTGGACGGCGTCGATGGAGCCGAGATTTCGTTCAACCGGTGCAATTCCTGGGTCACGGCCTGGCCAATCAACACGGACTGGCAATCGCAGATTCCAGGTGAGCAGATCAAGTTCGATCCCGGTAACGCTTCATCCGCGAACACCGGCATCATTGTCAGCAGCAATCGACACCGGTCCCAGCCGCAGGGCGCGTCGGTTCCCCAGACCAGCGTCACCACCATCGCCGGGCAGACCGTGGTCGTCGCCACACGTACGTCTCCACTCGGCAGTTCTACGTTCAAGGTTGGGGCTCGGGTGGAGATCTTGAACGGCTCGACGCCAATTTCCTTCGGTGGTCACACGTCATCGGAAACCACAATCACCGTCATCACGCCACCCATCTCTAATCGTGCCGGTAATACCGTCAATGGATCGGCCACGATCTCCGGTATTGTCACCACCGGCGTCATCGCGAACGCTCCCATCAGCGGCCCCGGGATCCCGACCGGAGCGCACGTTTTGACCGTCGCCGCCAATTCGCTGACGATGTCGGCGAACGCCACGGCGACGTCGACGACCCCAGTGCTTCTGGCCTTCGCCGGCACGATGACACTGGCGCTGCCGCCGGACATGACCATCAGCAGCGGCGGCACCATGATCGTGTTGATCAATGACGAGGGAGTGACCGGTGTCGATCTCGGGGCGAACTCATTGACGGCGGCCACCGACGTGGTGAATCCGTTGAATGCCATCGCCGGCGAGCATGGCGCCCTGGTCGCGAACTGGCGCAACGCGCTGGGGACTGGGATCACGTACCGCCTGAACGGAGCCCAGCTCTTCGGCAACCCCGGGACCGGCGCCGCATCCGGCCGTATCAACATTGGGACATTCCAACTCCTGCCCGGGGGAGGGGCGCAGACCGCGGTCACATGGACGGTTACGGGCGATCCAGAACACCGGTTCGGTCCCGGCGGGACCGCCAACGCCAGCCGCTATCTGCCGAACACCTCCGGCGTGTTCCAGGTCGCCGGATGTCTGACCGTGGATTCGACCGTTGCAGTTGGGGATGGGTTCGAGATCCGTCTCGTCCAGGAGTCGAATGACTTGTCCCTAGCGGGCGTTGCGGCTCCCAGGGTTGGAAGTCCGAACCAGTTGGAGACCATCGAGTATTGGGCATCCAAGGCCGGCTCCGAATTCTCGATGCCGTTCACGTTCTCGAGCCCCGTCACCGTGCTTAACCCGTATATCGGGCAGAATCGCCCGTCTCAGCAGCTGAGTTCCGGCATGGACGGCATGATCTGGTGGGATCCAGAGACCAAACGGCAGTGGCGCTGGAATGGAACACTGTTGATCTGGCAGCTTGTAGCCGGGCAGTTCACCGACCCGTTCGATCCGAACACGCGGCTGAGTGTGCAGGTAGTCAACAAACGAACCGGAGGCATCCAGCTTTCCGGCGGTACGCAAGGCCTGCAGAACTACATCACGTTCAAGCAGGTGGGATAGCCTCAGAGCGGACGTTAAAGTCAAGTGTCCTGGCCGGCAGATCTCTGCCGGCCAGGAGAGTATTCAACGCCCACTTCTTCGACTATCTTTGCGCGATCCGCATTTTATTTCTGCGCTTTGACATGGGCTAGGGGGGAGGTGATCGCTGTTGGCCGCCGCAGTGCAGTCCAAATCAATGCCAAGCTGCACTTTTCCCCTACGCCTGTTGCGTGCAGACTGTGGCCAAATTCACGGAGCGCGCGATGTGCAACCTTTACGCGGTGAACACGAGCCAGGACGAATTGCGCAGGCTGGCCGAGGCGCTGAACGTGGATCTTGGTAACTTCGCCGGGATGGCTTCGGTGTTCCCGGACTACCTGGCCCCGGTCGTGCGCCTCGACGCCAATGGAAGCCGCCGCATGGAGATGATGTGCTGGGGCTTTCCCCCGGTCGGCCCGAATCCGTCCTATGTGACGAGCGTCCGCAACCTTTCGAGCAACTTCTGGAGGGGGTGGCTGAAGCCGGAGTGGCGTGTGGTCGTGCCGGCCACGGCATTCAGCGAGTACATGCCCCAACCGGATCCGATCTTGAAAAAAGCCCGTGGCCTGGTTTGCGGTGAAGGATGGTTCCCCCGACTCGCGGCCGCCCTTCGCGTTTGGGGGCATCTAGCGCCCCTGGACCGGCACCCGCGGGACGAAGGCCGATCCGGTCGTGGGCGAGCACAGACTGTTCTCGTTCCTCACCACGGAACCGAACAGCATCATCAGGCCGATCCACGAAAAGGCCATGCTGGTGATCCTGTCGCCGGATAAATGGCAAGCTTGGCTAACGGCACCCGTGGAGCAGGCGATCGCCATGCAGCAGCCGCTGCCCGACGCGCAGCTTCATGTCGCTCACGTCGGCCCGAAGGGCGATAGCGACGAGCTGCAGGCGACCTACGACATGGATTACCAACAGTTGGCGGCCGGGCGCGCCGCTACAGTTCGCCCGCTCATCTGATTTTTCTTGAGGAGACGATTATGAGCTCGATCAATCCCATCGACGTGGCGATCCATGTCATGGAGGCCGAGTACGGCCTGTCCTACAACGCCCCGATCCGCCGGACCTACTTGAAGTCCCGTGCCTTCACCTTGATCGTGTCGATGTGCAGGTCGGGCGTGTACATGTCCCGTGTCCGGAAGCCCTTGGGTGGCACGTCGCGCGGATCCAAACCGGTGCCACCGCGGTGCGCCTCGTCGCCACGTCCGTGCGGCAGGGGGAAGCCCGAGTCACGCTCTCCAACGCTTCCCAGCATCGCGGACAGGTCCGTCATCCGGCGGGCGATGAGGTGCACCACCTCGCCCTCGCGCTGGATCCGCCCCCAGATCCCCATCATGCTGGCGCCGACGATGACGCGGCGCTGGGAGCGGCGTTCGCGCTCTTCGTAAGCGCTACGGTCGCCTCCAGCTTCATAAGCTTGGTCGTCAACTCTCGACGGCTTCCGGTTGTCCGATGACACGCCGGCAGTGCCGACAGCCGCGGCCCGCTTCTGTCCCTGTAGGATCAGCCGGCCAAGCCTGCGGCATGCCGCCGGATGAGGGCTTCGAGATTGTTGGCGCCGGGCGCCTCTACGTCCCAGAGCCGGCCGGCAAAATAGTCCTCTGCTGTCGGCACACCGATGCCGACATCGCCGAGATCTACCATCACCGCGGCAATGGCATGTGTGATCAGCGCGGAGCTGAGTTCTCGGATCAGGCTGACGTACCGCGCGCCACCGAACACGACATTCCACGGGCTCTTGGCGTTGACATAAAGATCCTCGGAACTGTTAAAGCTGCCGCTCTGGAACCGGCCCACCAGGTCGTTGACCTGGGCATCTGTCGGGCCGTCCTGCCAATGGATTGAGACCGAGCCCCAGGAACGCTTTTGAACCGAGAATTTGGTCCGGGGGAATTCGTGCTTCAGGATCGCGCGGATGTTCTTACCGGCCAGGAGCCCGCTCGACGCATCGTCACCCTGGGTCAGGTGCCGATGGGCCGGATCTGCCCTCAGGCGGTCCTTCTCGACCTCGAATGCGATCCGTTGCCGCTCAACCGCGGCCTCTGTCTCGGCCCGCTGCTGCTCATGCGCGGCCAGCAGCACCTCGATTTCCTCTTCGTCGGCGTCGCCCTCCAGGATCCGCCATTGGACACCTCGGACGATGCTGTCCGGCACGCCCCGAGAGAAATGTCCATTCCGGAACACGACGTCATAGCGCTGGCGGTCCCCTGCCGGCTCTGGCACCCGCACAAGGCCACGCGCTCCAAGGACAAATTCCTGCCCGTCCACGGGATCGGCCTCCGCTGCCGTCACGACTCCTTCGCCGGCATGGGCGAGAATGCAGTAAATCCGAGTGCCGCGCTGGATGATCCGGGTTTCGCTCATCAGTATTTCCTCCGCTGAAATGCGCTTCGGCCGCGCATGCGGCTGAAGACGCCAGGCGGCGAGCCGGGCATCAGGGAGGGCCAGGGGAAATCGGGGGTGGAGTCCCCACCCGGGCCAAGCCCGGGCGGCGCCTGCGCCGGTCTGCAAGGCCCCTCTCGGGGGGACGAAGACTGGGGTGCCCCCGATTTCCCCTGACCGGACCGAAACAGGAACAGGTTTCCAGGCCCGCGTCCGCGGGCTTGTGGCGCTGCCGGCGCCATGCGCCGGCCTGGTTTGGCGGCCGAAGGCGGCCGAACTGATCTGAGGGATCCCGGGACGGGTGAGTATAGCGACGGCGGAGCCGGCACCCGGCCCGAGCGCCATGCGTGGAGGGGCGGAAAAGGCCTCTCTGGGCGGTTGAGGATGCCGACGGCGAAGCCGGCAACCGACCAGTGTGGCCCCGCACCGTTCGCTCCATATGGAACGCGATCGGGATCGTTACCCGGAAGGGCCGAGACGCCGCTTGGCGGCTCGGCGGAGCTTGGCGCCTCCGGCGACTAGCGTAGTGAGCCCAGCCCCGACCTGGTCGGGGATCGCCATGGCTTCAGGGCGTCACTGCACCTGGGCGCCAAACAGCACTAGCTTGTGATCGCCAACACCGCCGACCCTCACCGTCACGGCCTGGCCGTTCTCCAGCGTCAGCAGCAGCTCGGCACCGGCAATAAAATCATCGAGAAAGCGGAGATCAACAGGCTCATCCGTGAGGAAGGCTCCAAAAGAGCGGTGGGGCGCGGCATCTCTAGGTATGCGGGCCGCGACCCTGTAGCGACCAGACCAGCGCAAACCTAGACGGGGGCTCGACAGTGTCCCTGTCCCCTCGATGCGATCTGCCTGACTTCGTGCCATGGTCGGGTTAGGCGCTCTTGCGCTTCCTGCCGCTGGGCGACGCGGCTGCCGGGGCTGCCTTCTTGCCGGACACCCGCTTGCCCGACTTTTTCGGTGCCGACTTCCCGTCCAGACCAGCGCTTTGCCGCAGGGCTTCGCGGAGGTCGACAACGTTGGTCTTGGGCTTAGGCGGAGGCTTGATCTTCTCGCCGCGCTGCTTCGCGCGGATGAGTTCGGTCAGCGCCTCTTCGTAGTGGTCTTCGAACGTTGCTGGCTCGAACTTGCCCATCTTACCCTTGATGATATGCGTGCCGAGATCCAGCATCTCCTTGTCGAGCTTTCCTTTCGGAATTTCACTGAAGGCCGTGGCCTCGTCGCGCATTTCGTAATCGAAGTGCAGCAAGTTCGCGAGCATGCCCTGACCTTCGGGAAACAGCAGCAGAACCCGATCCCGACGGAATAGCACCGTGCGACCGATGCCGGCCACGTTCGCCTGGCGCATTGCCTCGCGGATGACCGCAAAGGCCTCGACGGCGACGGCGTCCGACGGGGCAAGGTAGTAAGGACGCTCGATGACCAGGCGCTCGACCTGGCTGCACGAAACGAAACTCTCCAGCTCGATGATCTTCGTGCTGTCAGGGACGGCGGCCTCGATCTCCTCCGGAGTGAGCACGATATACCGGCCACTGTCGACCTCGTAGCCCTTCACCTGGTGTTCTCGGTCGACCACCTCCTCGGTCTCGCTGTCGACGAATTGTCGCTTCAGCCGGTGACCGGTCTTTCGGTTCACCATGTTGAGGTGGATCTCGTCGTCGCTCTCGCCGATGGCGGTGTACAGCGCGACCGCGCAGCTGACGGCGCCAAGTCTGAGATGACCTTTCCAGTTCGCACGCGGCGCCATGTCGACCACCAGCTGCAGCTCGGGACGAGTCTCCAACATCACCCGGGTGTCAGGCGTTCCCGACCGTCATCAGCACCTACAGGAACCGTTGCAGCGGCCGAGGCAATACCGGTATCGGCCGGGCTGCCTCGGGAAGGCCGGGTGAGCCAAGCCCCTTGGCCGGATCGTGCGCTCGGCAATACCAGATGCTGGCCGCAGACCCCATGCCATGCGCCGGCCCGTGGCCATAGGTCCCCCAATTGCCGCAGCCAGGCACACAGCACCGAGGCGCCGCCAGATCAGAGTCTTGGCTCATGTCACGCGCGGATCCGGCTGGAGTCGAGGACACGTATTCTAGCCGGGGCAGCGGATCGTCACCATCCCCGTCTAGCCCGAGACCCCGGCGATGATCCTCGTCATTTTCCATCGAGCGCCCGGAGCTGGGCGGCGACAGCGACGACGTGGTCTTCCCACGGTCCGATCTCGTATTCCATGCCGCCGGTGACCGTGATCTTCATCGGCTCTTCGCCGACGGTCGCCTGACCCTTCACGTCTGCGACATCTACACCGTCGACCTCAAGGGCGACCTGGGCCCAGCCTTGGATGACGTGGTAGCGCAACGTCAGCTCATAGTCGTGGCCTTCCGAGCGCCATTGGACGCACGCGTCAGCAAAATCGTCGGTGGTCTCGTCCGCGGGCCAGACCCGATGATTGAAGCCCGTCAGCGAGAAGCTCTCGTTGTTTCACGCCCCTCCGGCGATGTCGCATACGGCTTGGCCAGCTGGGCGGGTCGCGGACCGCTCCGTGACAGCTTCAGCCTCCGCCTTAAATCGCTCGTGATCGGCCTCGGTATAGGCGTCGAATCCGCCATGGATTTCCATGTCGGCACTTCATGAACAGTGCCGACGGCCGCGGCGCCTGGAACTACCTTGGGGGCTGGACGTAAACCGCAACCGGAAACACGGGCCGGCCTGCGGCGTCGCAGCGCTGGTCAGCAGCGTTGGGGGATTCGCCGCGCGCAAGCCGGGCACGCTCGGCGTCGATCGCCGCGACTAGCTCCACCTTGGCCAGGGGATAGTCTGCGGCCACGATCTCGCGGCATTGGCTCTCGGCCCGGGCATGGAAGTGCGGCCGTGACATGTCGGGAGCCCAGTTGGGGACCAAGCCCCATTTGAGGAGACCGAAATGCTTCTTGCCGGTCTCAGGATTGCGCCGGAGGACGATGACCTCGGCGCCCTCGACCATCTCCCCGGGCTTGAGGCCATTCGCACGCGCTCGCTCCACCTGCAGGCAGACAAGGTCGGCGACCTGGTCGCCGGCTGTGCTCTCTGAAGAGGACATGCCAATCCATATAGGAGGAAGCACCAGATTGTCACTGATCCTGGAGGCTTCGGAAGCCACAAGATCCGGAGCAGGGGCATTTCTTCCGGATGAGGGTGGACGAAGGCCCGGATCTCGGCCTATAATGCAGATCCCTCCCAGAAACATTCGGTGGCAAAGAACAGGGCTGTTGATTGATCGAGGTACTATCTATAATCAACCAGCGCTGCTCGCGATTTTGCAATAATTCGATATGGCGAAACCATCGGAGTGTTTGATGAGCGACGTTGGCTCGATATCCTCTCATGCGACGGCGGACGAAACACGCCGCCTCACTGTCCAAATCGTCTCAGCCCACGTCGGGCACAACAACGTCGCGCCAGCGGATCTGCCTGGGTTGATCGCACAGGTGTATGGCGCGCTGAGCGGATTGGGGAAGCCGACAGAGCCGGTGAGCCCGGTCCGGCCGGAGCCTGCGGTGTCTATCCGCAAGTCGGTCCAGCCGGACTACCTCGTCTGCCTCGAGGACGGCAAGAAGCTGAAGATGCTGAAGCGGCACCTGTCGTCGGCCTATGGCATGACCCCCGACCAGTACCGCGAGCGTTGGGGGCTCCCGGCCGACTACCCGATGGTGGCACCAAATTACGCTCAGCAGCGCAGCTCTCTGGCGAAGTCGATCGGCCTCGGCCGGCGCTCAGCTGCACCGGCCCAGGCACCCGTGCCGACCTCGGCCAAGACACCGCGTGCCCGTAAGCCGGCGGTGGCGAAAGCTGCAACTGCCTGAACGCGTTTCGAGTTAGGGTCCTAGACCAACTTTCTGCGGATCGGCCCAATCGGCTGGCAGCTAGAGCCGTGAGGCCACTGGGCTGCCAGCCGACCTGCTCGTTGTGGCACTTGCGATGTGGTCACCGACGGCGTTCTTCGCCCGGAAGTCCAGATTCCCCGGCCATGGCCCGCCACCAACGTCAAATTCCCGGACAGGCGGATTTGGAAATCCACCACTCCGTCACCGGTGAACGTCCGCCTCGACCAGCGTGATGTTGCCTTTGGCCAGCGGATCATAACGCAGTCGTCCGGTCACATGACTGAACTCCTCCGTCCCGATGAAGGTGAAAGCGGTGACGGCACTGGCTCGAAGGACGAGATCGAGGAGGAGCGGCGCCTCCTCGCACTGCGTGGTCCCCAGCTTGGTCGGTGCAGGCCAGGGCGCCTAATTGCGCTTAGAGGGAGGCTCCGCCGGGTTCTCGATTGCCAAAGCCTCCAACTGGGCGCACAGCCACGCCCAGCAGGCAGGCGCCCGGATGGCCATCTGGGCAAGTCCCGTCCCGGTCCCGGCCGCAGGCATGATGACGTCGCCGCCGGCGTCGAGATGGCCACGCAGACGCTCAAGAGCAGGGGCAGCGGCCGCCTGCAGCTGGGACAGGTCCGCGTCGATCAGGAATGCATCCGGCAGCATCGACGGCGCGCGTTTCGTTGGAATGCCGACAGCGTTCGGCTCGCCTCGGGCCTCAGCAGCCTGGCCTCCGAACCCCTTCTGATCGAAGTTGTCGCCGAAAATAAAGAGAGTTTCCGGTGCAGCCTTGATCTGCTCGCGTAGATAGGCAGATGCGTATCTGACAGCCATCATGATCCTCACTCCGCTAGCCCGAGCGATGCCCAAATGCAGCTCCTTGCATGTGCCTCCCCATCGCGCAGCCCATTGCAATAGCCCGAGCTGTAGAACGTCGCGAGCATATCGGTCACCCCATCATCCAGGCCGTGGCAAGGATGGTAGGCTCCACCGGTAATGCGCCAGAGACCAACGTCGTCTCGTGGAGTGGTAGGAGATCAATTCGAAATTCCCGTCGCCAAACCAGGGCTGCTCGCCGGTCATGATGAACAGGTACATCCTCCCGTCCCGCCAGTCGCCCGGGTTCGGCATCGAGTAGCGTCCCATCGGCTCCTATTAGCAGTCGCTCTATCGGCAAAGCATGTTGCTCCAACATGCTTCCCGTGGCCGCGTGAGCAGTGGGTTGAACGGGGAAAGCGGTTTCGCGGGGACACGGCTGCAAGGAGCGCTCTCGGGCGCGCAGGAAGCTGGGCAGAAGCTGCCTCGGGGGAGAGAAGGGCGAAGTCCTCGACCGCCAGCGATTGCGTCGACGCCAGAGGCGATCATCGGGTTGATGTCCCGCTGAAGAAATCTGCCCCGTCGTAGCCGACGGCCCGGGCGGCGATGCGGCAGACGTCGTCGAATTTCTCGTACAGGCGGCCTGCTGTGGCCTTTCCCCGGACGCGGATCTGCAGGCGATCGTCCTCGACGCCGGTCACGACCGCCTGGCTCAGCCAGGACTTCCAGATGGACTCAGCCCGGAACGACCCAATGCGCTGGGTCAAGGCTTGGATCCATTCCGAGCGGTAGGCAGCGAGGACCGCGGCAGCGGCCGCCGGGTTGAGGTCCGTCGACTCACTGTCCTGGGGGATCGCGACGGGGACTGTCGTCGATTGGGCCGCCACGGGCGGTGGCGGGTGCCTGGCTACCTGGCCAAGCTGACTGAGATTCCGAGCAAGATTCCAGGGCCGCTCGGCCGTCGCGAAACGTGTGAACCATCCTCCGGGGTTTCGCTCCGGCCGGTCGGCCGAGGGCGGTGTATCGCAGGCAATTAGCCATCCGAGGACGGTGTTGGCGAGGCCGTGCCGGTTCTCGGCCCAGGCCCAGATGTGGTGCGGGTTTCGAATCCCGGTAACGGTGGCTAGGTAGTCGCGCTCGACGACGGCCGCCAGTTCAGCAAGGGGAGCTGCTTGCAGCCGGTTGACGTCGATCAGTCGGCGAAATGTCGGTGACGCCTCCCAAGCCGCCGAAAGGGCGGCACGGGGCATTTCCGCCGGGATGGACGTTCCCGATAGGGCGCCGGCGGGGAAGCCTGCTCGACCTGGCGAGCAATCTTGTGCCTCTCGGTTGGTGCTGGCGCTGATTGAGTGTTGGAATGGGTCAGCAGCGGCGGCCGGCGTTTCCGGCCGCCTACAAAATTGACCGCGCAGAGCATCACTCTGTTGAACAGGGATGGCTGGTTCAATGTCTGTTTCTGTTGAGGGTGACTCTGTGTCACTCGGGTATGACCCTGTGTCATCGACCAGCACGGCGATCGGGCCACGGCTGACGGCCCGGATCTGGTGATTCTTCTCGTAGGCATGGGCGTCGAGGACGTCGGCCGCCAGGCCCATGAACCCGCTCAGGTCAGTGTGGGCGGTTCGCCACCGTGGCGGCGTGGACCTGCGGATCAGCTGCCGGGCCTCCATGCGCGCAAGAGAGCGCATGACCTGACGCTGAGTATAACCGGTGTCGAGGGCGAGACAGAGGGTGGATGGCCAGACGGTCGACTTGCCAGCGTCGAGAGCGCCCTGATCGATGTGGCGGATCAGGGCACACAGAATGGCCTTGTCGGCCTGGGTGAGGTAGGCGAGGTCCGGCAGGTGATGGCACACCCAGGCGGCATCGATCAGCGCGAGCTTGTTGCGTGATGGCGGCCTGGATCTGGGGTGCAAACCATTGTTTACCGGCTGCAGGGCAGCGGTCATGCGGGTTGTCTCCAAAATGAGGATAAGTTTTCCCGCGCCGAAAAATTCGGCTTTCGCTTGACCGGCTTGTGGGGGTTCGTCTAGACTCCGAATTGCAAGTTCTGGATCTAAGCGAATCCCCGGCCGAGTCTCTCGGGCGGGGTTTTTGCTGTTGAGATATCTGGATTGGCGGCTGTCTCTGGCTGAGTAGCGAATCTTGGAATCTTACCGGAATTCGATCTGTCACCGTAGTAACTCGTACCCAAGCAGTGGTAACAGCCGAGCTGGAAGCCCCTACCTGTATGGCGTGGCACAACATACATTTCAGCCGGAGCCAATTGACGCCCCAACAAAATAGCTTGAGCACTGATTACAGGGTGACGAACTCCGTCGTTGCGTTTCGCTGTGACGGACTCAAGCATTCCGTCACGTGCTTCGGCGCAGGCGCGGGCCAGACCATGCACTCCCAGATCGTCGCGGACCCAGATTCATGCCAAGAACGTGCGCGGCCGTGTCCTCCGGGAGCCGCCATCGATCAAATGTTCGCCGATGCCTCGAATAAGACATTGTCGGGATATTCGACCGGCGCCCGCTCATTTCATCAGGCAGCTGATGTAGCAGAGGTCGCACCTCGTGGTCCGTGATGGTCCTGCCATCAGCTCTATAGATCGAGATCACGTAACCGGCAGCACAGGGTGATTGCATCAGACGGACCGAGAACTCGGCCCGGATCAGGACCCGGCCGAAACTCATTGATTCGTGAGGCCTGAGGTGTTCGAGCTGTGAATCGCCTCTTGTTCGATCAGCCGGCGCCGGACGATGACAGCGAAGGGGGTCGAACGGCGTTCGAAACGACCGTCCGGCCCCATTGGAATCGCACTGCTCGATGCTACCGCTGGGCTCCTCCTTGATGGTTTTTGGGGATCTCCGTGACACGTCGCAATGCCGGCAGAACGCTTAATGCCGTCGCGCTTGGGACGTTGTCGAAACTGGGCTTCTCTCGGGTAGGGAGCACCGTGGCGGAGGGACTTCCGTGGGAGACACCGCTAACCAGATCATGAAGACCGTGGCCCCGGCAAAAGGCCGTGCCACGCTGCCGATAAACGGACGGCCTACCGCAGACTGCGCATGGTTCAGTCGATACAGGTCCGCTAAAAACCATATTTCGACGCCACATCGACCAACCGTCATCGAATACGATGGTATGGAAGGTGTCGCCCTGCCACCCGCCTTCTAGGTGGGGGAATGCCCGTGACATCGCGATCATCAGGGCCACGCGCCTGGCGGCGATGCCCGGCAGATGGGCCCTAATCGTGGCACCATCCGAGGCTCTCGCCGCTTCATAGAGTGGGAGATCCACCTCCTCAAATTTGCGAATGGCCCGGTCACGACGACTCATCGTGTCCGGGCTCAGCATTTCGAATGCTCGGCACCAGAATTGTTGACCCGCGCTTTGGTCGCGAGCGGAGGACGGCAGTCAAATCCGGATAGTTGAGAAGGGAAGGTGGGATTCAGCGGCGTGTAGCACGCCGCAGCGCAATGAGCCCGCGGATTACCAACCCGCAAGAACGCCCCCCTCCTTGGCGCGCATTGCGAAGGTCTGAGTGTTGTTTGCTTGCCGGACAGGCGACTATCGAAGGGCGTGCAGGTCGGTCTCGAGAGCGCGACGACGCGCAGACCCCACACGGACGTGTTATCGTCCGGTGTCTTCCATCGAATCATTGATCTTCCAGTCGGTGATCGTGAGGACAAAAGCCGGGTGGGTGCTCCAACACCCGCCCGGCTGCCATTTACCTACGGACCCCAGCGTCCCGTCCGGGCCGTCCTTTGGGGACCTGAGCTAGTGATTATCAAGCTTGAGGTTGCTGCCGCGGACCGCGAACTCGACAGGCGGGCTCCGGGAACCGCCCCGAGCTCCAGCCAGGTTGCCGAAAACGATAGGGACCGATCCCCCGAGAAGCAGGAGAAAGACCTGGGGAGGCGGTTGGAGGAAGCAGAAGAGAAAAAGCCGCCGGCCTGGCATCGAAAGTAGCCGCGCTCTGATCGGTGAGGGATGGAAAACGTTCCAGATGTGTCACGTCGGTGGAACACCGGCACGCCTTGACGCATCATCAGACCGCCACGAATGCTAGGGCTGCACTGAGATCAGAAACAGGTTCGCGCACGCCATCGTATGCATCGAGGACAAAGCCATTGTTGCCCGCGGGATAGATGATGTAGCCGGGAACGAGATTGTCCGGGCCATAGACCTCCACGACGCGAGCGGTGTTTCCGACCGGAGGGCAAGGCACTGCGCGAAGACCCCAAACGGCGAACTCCATCGACCAGTCCATGACCGCTTTTCGCTCCGCCATGGTTAGCAGCCGACCCTGCGGAAGCAGCGTTTCAGCGTGACGACGGTTTTCCACCCACAGCCGATATAGGCCTGTCTGGCGTATGCCGGTTTGAGGGCGATTGAGCGCCCGTTTACCGGTCTGTCGTCGTCCTAAGTCCCACAATGTCATGCAGCATCCTTCTAGGAACGGCATCCTTTTCCGGAGATGTGCCGTTTGCAGATTTTCACCACAGTACCATCCAAAAACGCGTGCGAAAGGCAAAAACGCACACACTCGATAAAATATCTGGTTGTGATTGCACTAACGTTTCAGATACCGTCGTCCGAAATGGTCATCCGCAAATAGAGATATTGTGTAAAATGTTGCAGATCACTCTAGACACTGCCGTCGCTCCGGTGATCTCCGCATATGCTAAGAGCTCCTCCGCTCGATCGGCGGCAATGATATGTATAAATCAGATAGGATTTGTTAAGCCGGCTATGTTGCTTGTTTTCTGCGGTGGCAAGCTCAACGGAGCCGATGTCTTGGATGTCCTCAAGAAGCGATACGGTGATATTCCTATAATCGGAGGAGCGGCCGCGGGAGGAATCTCCCGTTATGGGTATGGTTACAGTGGCTTGGAATTGACCATTCTCGCCATTTTGGATCCAGCATTGGCCCCCCGCATATTCGTTGAACCGGATTTAAATGGCGGCGAATACGAAGCTGGCCGGAAGCTTGCTCAGCAGATGCGGCCCTCTATTAACGATGGCGATACAGTCACGCTCTGGTTCGATTCAGTGGCTAGCTCAAATCCGCCAAAACTCCATCATGGCAGTGAAATCGTCGCCGGCTTTTACGACGGATGCGACGGTACCCGACCTCAGGTTTTCGGCGGAGGCCTTCTGACGGACATTAACCTTTCAGAGGGCTGGGTGTTTGACGGATCTCGGGTACGCCGCCACGCCGTGGTTGGGCTCGCTTGGCCACCAGCCCTCACAGCCGAGACCATTGTGATGAATGGTTGCGTGCCGGCATCGGTCTTTCTGGAAATCACACGAATCGACGGGGCGGTGGTATATGAGCTCGACGGCAAACCGGCGCTCGATGTGTTGGAAGGGCTCCTAAGCTACTCGATGACGCAGCCGAATGGCGCTGAACCTCTTTCGCTTCGCGGCACGCTCGGCCAAAAACATGGAGATCCATACGCACCGTTCAACGAGGGCAACTATGTTAATCGCCTAATACTTTCCGCCGATCGGGCCGCGGGATCAGTAACGCTTTTTGAGCCAGACTTTACGTGCGGGTCCAAGGTGCAGGTCATGGCGCGCAACAACCAGCTGATGATCGATTCGGTTTGTATGGGCGTCGAAACAGCAAACTCGATCGTTGAAAGGTGCGATTGCATGATGGCTTTGTATATCGATTGTGCAGGCCGCGCGAGTGTGCGCAGTGGGTCGCCCATCGAGGAGGCGGAGTTGCTCGCCAACGGGCTGGACAAATCGGTGCCCCTTGTCGGATTTTATTCGGGCGTCGAGATCGCACCATTTGAGACCTCACCCCGCGCACTCGATTGGACGGGCCTCCTAGCCATAATTCGATATCGCCAATGAAACACACCGACCTTGAACGGGAACTGGAGTTTTACAAGCGGGAGTGCTCCGATCTCGGAGCACGCGTTGCGCGGCATGTCGAGGAACACGCGCAGGTGCACCGCGAAGCTAACCGATACCGTTCGATCGCTCGGCTTGTTCGCGAGATCAACCAGTTGGGACAGACTGCGTCGAGTCCATCGGCGATTTGCCTATCCACGCTATCGATTGTGGCAGAAAGTGCGATTTGCGACCGTGCTGTGCTGCTGCGGGAGGAGGGGGGAGTCGGTCGGTTCGTGCATCGGCACTCTATCGGATTCGCTGGGAAGTCTCGCCCTACAGACCTTGTCCTGCCCCAGCCGCCAACGGCGTTTTACACGGCGGGTCCATCGGCTCGTGATGACCGGACCGAGCCTGCTGCGACACTGTCAGCATGCCTTGGGTTGCCCTACCTTCTTTGGAGTTATGACAAACCGAGTGGATATGCGCTGCTGATTGGAAATCGGCATGAGAGCAATATCAGTCGCCCCTACGAAGAGGCTGACACTCAATTAGTTGAGACTGCATTGCACGTTCTTCTCGACGCGATCTCCCGAATGGACAGCACTGCGTCCGGCAACGTCGTGTCCCGCTATGGTGGAATGCTTATTCTACGAGAGGAAGGTGTCCAGGAATCGGAAATTAAGGAGCACATCCGAGGCGGCGGCCGAGTTACCGGCGCCGTAGTGATTGAACGCCCTCAGGCCACCGGCGTTGAGTATGCCATTTACCTAAGCACAAGTTGGTATGATGGCCTCTGTATTCTCAAGACATATAGAGCTCGGGCGGACAAAACTTACAAGCATCTATCATTATTGGTTCAGTTTGTGCGGACCGAATGTGCCTATTCTGGCCCAATTGTGATCGACCCGCCTGGCTCTGTCGAATTGGAGCGGAGCGCAGGCGTTTCAAGCGTTGGGCAAAACCGGCGCGGCCACGAAAGAATCCAGCAGCCGAGGGCACGCCTGGTCGTCTAAGTGTGGTCGCCTATTTTCCATAACCTACATTATCCGACTGTTATTCCGACAGGTTAATGACCCTCCCAGCCACAATCTCGATCAGTGCGCCGCTAGCACATGGCAATGGTGCGGATTGAATAGGGTCCGGTCACCGGCGGCCGCCGACCGCCGGCCGCCACGCTCACCGCTGTGAACCGGATTGCGTTAGCAGCCGAGACCGCCATACGCTTCGTCAAAGGGAGTATTAAATGCGCCAGTTCTGGAAGCTTGCATTACTCAGTGCCGGTCTCATGGCCAGCATGTCCGCCGCAGCCGCGGAGCCGCCCGTCTGTCGAGACATGGTGACGGCAATGACAGGCTTGCAGTTGCTCGCGATCGTTAACTCAGCAACGGTCGATCCGAACCGCGATGTCGAGGCGGAACGGACTGCCGACTTGAAGAACCGCGCTGGTTGGCGGAACACCGTGGCGAACATGAAATGCGACGTCGACCGCTACGATCGTGTCGTGTCGTGCCTCGACGAGCGGATGAGGACAGAGCCCAGAAGCCTCCTCACCACCAAGCGCGGCCTAGACGAGGTATGGAAGGGGTGCGTGGCGGCCCCAGACGCCCGCTAAGCACCGGCTGCGCCATGAGAATGAAAATCGCGGTAGGCGCAATGAGAAGCTGACCTGCACATCGACCCGCGCGCCCACCCCCGGGGAGGTTAACTCCACTGAGAAGCCGACCGCCCGGGCACTTCACGGTGTCCGGTTCGGTCCCTAAGCTGGATCGATGCGATTCACATTCCTCCATGCGGCCGACCTGCATCTCGGCAGCCCGCTGACGGGCCTCGGCCTCAAGGATGCGGGCGTGGCCAGGCGCTTCGCCGCGGCCAGCCGCGAGGCGTTCACCGACCTGGTCACCCAGGCGATCGCGGCGGAGGTCGCCTTCGTCATCATCGCCGGCGACGTCTATGACGGCGAGTGGCGGGACACCTCGATCGGCCTGTTCTTCAACCGCGAGGTCGCCCGGCTCGACCGGGTCGGCATTCCGCTGTTCCTGCTCAAGGGCAACCACGACGCCACGAGCGTGGTGACCAAGACCATCTCTCTGCCCGACAGCGTCGCGCAGTTCCCGACCAACCGGCCGGGGACGTTCCGAATCGAGGATCTGAAGGTCGCCCTCCACGGCCGCGGCTTCCCCGACCGTGCCGTCCCCGAAAACTACGCCCTGGGCTATCCCGACCCGGTGCCGGGCTGGCTCAATATCGGGGTGCTGCACACCTCCTGCGACGGCCGGCCGGGCCATGCGGTCTATGCGCCCTGCACCGTCCAGGACCTGGCCTCGCGCGGCTACCAGTACTGGGCCCTGGGCCATGTCCACGACTATGAGGCGCTGTCGCGCGATCCCTGGATCGTCTATCCCGGCAACCTGCAGGGGCGCAGCATCCGGGAATGCGGCCCCAAGGGTGCTGTCCTGGTCGACGTCGCCGATGGCCATGTCGTGGGGACAAGGCGCCTCATCCTCGACCGCGCCCGCTGGGCGATCGCGACCGTCGACCTGACCGATGTCGAGGATGAGGCCGGCGCCCTGCGGCGGATCGAACAGGCGATCGGGCCGGTGGCCGCGGCGGCGGATGGGCGGCTGCTGGCCCTGCGGGTGCGGCTGACCGGCCGCACGCCGCTGCATGGCCAGATCGCGGCCGATCCCCGGCGGATGGCCGACGAAATCCAGGCGGCCGCCAACCGGGTGCATGAGGACATCTGGCTCGAACGCCTGCGGGTCGAGACAACGGATCCCCGCCCCGCCGCCGATGGCGCCCTGGCCTCGCTCGACCTCGCCGCCCTGCTCGAGGGCTTGGAC
>NZ_JBYRFX010000536.1:0-1762 GCF_057815775.1 Inquilinus sp. | reverse complement strand
GGCAACTTCAACCACCGGATCGAGGAGAATGTCGGCGGCATCCGCGTGGTCCAGGCCTTCGCCAACGAGGACCATGAGCGCCGGCTGTTCGCCGAGGACAACCAGGGCTATCGCCGCACCAAGCTCGACGCCTACCGCATCATGGCGGCCAGCACCTCGCTCAGCTATCTCAGCATGCGGCTGACCCAGATGGTGGTGATGATCGCCGGCGCCTATCTCGTGCTGACCGGGCAGCTCAGCGAAGGCGGCTTCGTCGGCTTCCTGCTGCTGGTCGGGGTGTTCTTCCGGCCGATCGACAAGATCAACTCGGTGATCGAGACCTATCCGAAGGGCATCGCCGGCTTCCGCCGCTACACCGAGCTCCTGGACACCGAACCCGACATCGTCGACCGGCCTGGCGCCGCCGTGGTGTCAGGCCTGAAGGGCGAGATCCGGTATGAGGGCGTCGGCTTCGGCTACAGCGCGGACAAGCCGGTGCTGCACGGCATCGACCTCGCCATCCATGCCGGCGAGACCGTGGCCTTCGTCGGGCCTTCCGGCGCCGGCAAGACCACCATCTGCTCGCTGCTGCCGCGCTTCTACGAGGTGCAGGGCGGCCGCATCACCATCGACGGCATCGACATCCGCGACATGACCCTGGCCTCGCTGCGCGGCCAGATCGGCATCGTGCAGCAGGACGTGTTCCTGTTCGCCGGCACGATCCGCGAGAACATCGCCTATGGCCGGCTGGGCGCCAGCGACGCCGAGATTGCCGAGGCGGCGCGCCGGGCCCGGCTGGATGGCATGATCGCCGGCCTGCCCGATGGCCTGGCCACGGTGATCGGCGAACGCGGCGTCAAGCTGTCGGGCGGGCAGAAGCAGCGGCTGGCGATCGCCCGCATGTTCCTGAAGAACCCGCCGATCCTGATCCTGGACGAGGCGACCTCGGCCCTGGACACGGAGACGGAAAAGGCGATCCAGCAATCGTTGGCCGAGCTGGCGCAGGGCCGCACCACCCTGGTCATCGCCCACCGCCTGGCCACCATCCAGCATGCCGACCGCATCGTCGTGGTGGACGAGACCGGCGTGGCCGAACAGGGCCGCCACCAGGACCTGGTCGCCGCCGGCGGCCTCTACCGACGCCTGCACGACGCGCAATACGCGATGCGGTAGAGCGCGATCGTTTCAGGTGGAATCGGACCGCCGCTTCAATCTGAGAATGATAGAGGATGCCAAGCGTCTTCGCGTTGCCTCTCCCGCCTGGCGGGAGAGGTCGGGCTCGCGCAGCGAGACCGGGTGAGGGCTGGCCCTGGCCTCGACGAAGAACCCACACCCGGAGACGCTTCGCGTCTCCGACCTCTCCCGCAAGCGGGAGAGGCAACGCATAGCGTGAGCTGACTCAAAATCGTCCGGTGCGTCACCGGCCCGGCTTGGCTAGGCGCCGCTCCAGGGCCGTGGCGGCCAGGGCGATCGGGTAGCACAGGGCGAAGTAGAACAGCGCCACGAAGCCATAGGTGCGGGCGGAATCGAAGGTGGCGTTGACGATGATGCTGCCGGCCTTGGTCAGCTCGACGAAGCCGATCACCGAGGCCAGCGCCGTGCCCTTCACCACCTGCACCAGGAAGCCGACGGTCGGCGCCACGGCGACGCGCAGCGCCTGCGGCAGGATCACGAGCCGCAGCTGCTGCGGCCAGCTCAGCGCCAGGGCCCGCGCCGCCTCCCACTGGCCGCGCGGCACGCTGTCGATGGCACCGCGCCAGATCTCGGCCAGGAAGGCGGCGGC
>NZ_JBYRFX010000535.1:0-4109 GCF_057815775.1 Inquilinus sp. | reverse complement strand
GACGGCCGGGGCGGTGTTGCGGGCGGCGGGCTCGAGGATGATGGCATCCGGCGCGACGCCGATCTGGCGCATCTGTTCGGCGACGACGAAGCGATGGTCGTCGGCGCAGATGAACACCGGCGGTGCGAAGCCATCGGCCTCACCCACCCGGGCCACCGTCTCCTGGATCATGGTGCCGCCGGAGATCAGCGGCAGGAACTGCTTGGGATAGCCCGCCAGCGACAAGGGCCACAGCCGCGTTCCCGAACCGCCCGACAACACCACGGGGACGACAGGCTGGTTGGTTCGAATCATCATCCGCTCCAGATTTCAGATGTTGTGTCTGTATCGGTGATCGAGATCACGACTTCAACATCTACAAAACCATATGGATACGGCGCAAAACTCCCGCATTTCCGAGCCATTCGAGTGATGACATACGCCGATATGGCTCACGCAACGCGGAAATCTTGGCCGGCATCCGCTCGATCAGGGTTTCCGCCGCTGTATCGACACGAAATCAGGTTTCATGTCGTTATGATTTGAATTTGAGTGCGCTGCAGCATAGTCTTCGATTCCGGGCGGGACGTCCAGTCGCCCTTTCGGATCCCTGTCTTCCCGGTCGAAGGATCGTCGGCAATGAAGATTCAAGCTTTGGTCGCGGCTGTGATTCCCGATACCTCCGGTTCCGCGATCGATTCCCATGAGCTGCAGGATCTGATCGATGCGGCGGATTGGGACGGCGTCAGCGCCCGGTCCCAGCTGTCCCAGGGCGGCAGCGGCGCTGCGTCGCAGACCCGGCGGACCATCCTGCTCGACCGGCTGCACGGCGTGGCCCGCGATTCGGGCGAAGATTTCGACCCGGTGGAAACCGCGAAGGCTGCGGCGGCCCTGTGTCTCTCCCAGCACAACCATGTGCTGTCGCCGCTCGACCAGCCGGCGATCGGCGGCATCTTCGTCGAAGACGGCATGCTGCATCTCTGGGGCATCAACCAGTACGACCCGGCCGAGCCTGTCGACCTCGCTTTGGTGATCGACGGCAAGACGGTGTTCGACGCCCGGACAGACCCGGAAAGCGGCCGGCTGGCCTTCGCCGCCACCCGGCTGCATGCGCGGCACCGCTCGCTCGCCTTCAATCTCGACGGCACCGTCATCCCCGGCCCGGCCTTCACCGGCCTGGCGTTCTGGAAGGACCCGGACGCGCTGCACGAGCTGGCCGGCCATGTCACCGACATGATCGGCAATTACGGCTATCTCGGCGCCCGCTACAAGGCGAAGAGCCATCTGCCGAACACCATGGCCCGCCTCGACGCCTCGCCGGGCGATTCGGCCGGCGAGAAGATCAAGGGCCGGGTGCCGGAATTCCTGCGCTACATGGCGAACAAGTACGATTGCGACACCAAGAACCTGGTCGGCTATTACGGCACGTCGCAGTGGATCATCTCCGACATCATGGAGTATGCGGACCGGCGCAGCATCTTCTGCATGACCAACGAGATCGCCGAGGCGCTGTCGGAAGGGGTGTTCAACAAGCGGGCCCTGAAGAACGACGTGTCGCTCGGCCTGTTCGCGTTCTGGCGCCGGCACTACCAGCACATCGACATCTTCAGCGACGAAGGCCTGCGCAAGATCCAGTACAAGTTCGCCACCGCGCCCTTCATCAGCGACAAGAACAACCAGCTGCTGATCACCAAGTCGCTGAAGGAGCGGCTGAGCCAGGTGGTCGATGCCTACCGGTCGCGCGCCGTGCCGTGGAGCTGGTACTGGCTGTTCCGGCATGAGGACGAGGGCATCACCCACAAGATGATGGACACCGGCTACGCGCTGACCCTGTCCTTCAAGGAGGTGCTGGCCGACCTGGTCGAGGACAACCGCTGCTCCTTCAACCCGCGCAACTGGATGTCGTTCTGGGGCTCGACCCCGCATGAGGTGGCCGGCAATTTCAGCCGCTTCGACCTGGCCCTGATCTCGCTCTTGAACGGCCGCGCCGTGCCGGAAGAGCTGATCGCCGAGCGTGGCCCCGAGGCCCTGCGCCAGCAGCTGGTCGATGCGGTCTATGCCCGCGCGCCGAAGCTGGCCGCGATCTCGGCCGCGGCGCCGGAGCTGGCGACGGCGGTGGCGGACGACCCGGCGATCCAGCACATCGACCTGGTCATCGTCGGCCACGCCAACGCCACCGGGCTCGGCCGCAACCTGAACATGTTCGTCGAGGCGCTGGCCGATCTCGACCCGCTGGTGTTCAACGCCGATGACGGGCAGTGCGTCAATCCCGAGGGGCGCTACCGCGAGGACATGAACATCCGCGCCCGGGTGGTGCTGCTGTGCGTCAACGCCGACCGGGCGCCGGAGATGATCGCCCGCTTCGCCTCGATCTGCGAGGACGCGCACATCATCGGCTTCTACCTCTGGGAAACCGACACGCCACCGGAAACCCACCTGCTCGGCTGCAATGCGGTGGACGAGATCTGGGCGCCGTCCGGCTTCGTCGCCGACGGCTACCGCAAAATCACGGCGACGCCGATCACCAACATCAAGAAGGGCCTGGAGCATCCGCCGAGCCGGGTGTTCAGCCCGTTCCTGGAGCGCTTCCGGCGCAGCCCGAGCGAGCTGATCTTCCTGTCGCTGGCCGAATTCGGCTCCTCGATCGTGCGCAAGAACCCGCTCTCGGTGGTCAAGGCGTTCCAGCAGGCCTTCGCCGACAGCGATGACGAGGTCCGCCTGCTCTTGAAGATGCGGGAGATCGACCCGGCGCATTGGAGCAACTTCGACGGCTATTGGGAGGAGGTCGAGGAGCGCATTACCGGCGACTCCCGGATCGAGATCGTCGAGGGCAACCTGACCGATGCGGAATACTGGTCGCTGATCGACTCCTCCGACGTCTTCGTCGCGCTGCACCGGGCCGAAGGCTTCGGCTACGGCATCGCCGACGCGATGATGCTGGGCAAGCCGGTGATCGTGTCCGACTACTCCGGCACCCAGGATTTCTGCGATGCGGACAATGCCTTCCTGGTCGATGTCGACGTGACCCCGACGCCGCCGGAACAGATGCGCAGCAAATCCTATGTCGGCCATTGGGCCAGCCCGCGGGTGGACCAGGCGGCGACGGCGATGCGGGCCATCGTGGCCGATCACGAGGCAGCCAAGGCCCGCGCCCTCAAGGGCCAGGCGCGGATCTTCACCGACTACGACTTCGGTGGCTGGAGCCAGGGCCTGGCCGGGCGCATCCGCACGCATCTTACGAAGGCCTGAGGGCGGAAGACGAGACGCCGGGCCGGCCTCGCGCCGGCCCGGATTTTTTATGTCCTCCGGTCACCGCAGAGAGGTCCGGGCCGTGCCGTTCCTGGTTGTCGTGGGCTATGCCGGGCTGTCGATCTTCCAGGCGATCGTGATCTGCGGCGGTCTGGTGGCCTGGACCGGCATTCCCCTTGCCGTGGCCGTGCTGGCCGCGGCCTTTCTCGGATTGATGCCGGGCACCGGCACGATCCTGGCGATCCTCGCCGCCGCATCGGCCTGGTCATGGCCCTGGCTGGGGTCGACGACGCTGTTCTGCAGCCTGCTGGCGCTGTGGGCACACCTCACCCTGTCCTACGGCATGCCGTCCCTGTCGGTCTCGGAAGAGGATTAGAGCTGGGAGCTCAGGCTGTGTCGCTGAACAGCGACATGGTCCGGTGCGCCTTGGGCGGCGGTCGCCCCATCGAGCGACCGCCGCATCCGGTCAGAGCAGGAAGTCGCCGGCCACCAGGGCGGTGGAGGAATGGACGGTGATGGCCATGTCGGCCGTGCCGTCGCCGTTGATGTCGGCCAGCACCGTGTAGACGCCTTCGCCGGCCGACTGGACGATCACCTCATGCCCGGTGTTGGTGAAGGCGCCGCCATCGGTGAAGGTGAAGGCGGTGTTGCCGTTGCCGGCGTTGCCGTCGGCATCGATCGGCCGCAGGTCGATCTTGTCGCCCTCGGCATGGGAGAAGTCGGTGATGGTGTCCGGCGCCGCCACCGTGCTGTCGTTGACCGATTGGAAGACGAAATAGTCGTTGGCACCGCCACCGGTCAGGGTGTCCTGGCCGGTGTTGCCGAGCAGCACATTGGTCAGGTTGTTGCCGATCAGCGTGTCGTTGAAGGCCGAGCCGTAG
>NZ_JBYRFX010000534.1:0-11258 GCF_057815775.1 Inquilinus sp. | reverse complement strand
GTCACGAACAGGCTGACCAGGACGATCGCCGCCGGGGTGAACATGATCTGCAGCCCATGGGCCTGCAGCCACGGCCCGAGCAACCCCTGGGCACCGTACAGGAACAGGTAGACCACGCCGGCGACGATCGGCGAGACCGAGAACGGGATCTCGATCAGCGTGGTCAGCAGGCGCTTGCCGCGGAACTGGAACTTGGCGATGGCCCAGGCGGCCATCACCCCGAACACGGTGTTCACCGGCACCACGATCAGCGCCGTCGTCACCGTCAGGCCGATCGCGTCCAGCGTCTCGCTCTCGCCGATGTTGCGGGCGAACACGGCGACCCCGGCGGAGAAGGCCTGGACGAAGATCACCACGATCGGCGCCACCAGCACCAGCAGGGCGGCGACCAGGGCCAGGCCGATCAGGACGCGGCGGGTCCAGCGCCCCTCGCCGATGCGTGGCGAGCGCAGCCGGCGCGTGCTGGCCGGCGCGGCCGCGGCCGGCGGGGTCACGCTGTCAACGGCGATCGACATGGCGCAGGAACCGGGCCTGGAGCAGGTTGGTGGCGAGCAGGATGACGAAGGCGGCGGCCAGGATGGTCATCGCCAGCGCCGCCGCGGCGGCATAGTCGTATTCCTCAAGCCGGATGAAGACGAGCAGCGAGGTGATCTCGGTCTGCATCGGCCGGTTGCCGGCGATGAAGATGACGGCGCCGAATTCGCCCAGCGATCGGGCGAAGGCCAGGCTGCAGCCGGCGACGAAGGCGGGCAGGATCGCCGGCCAGACCACGTGGCGCAGGGTCGACAGGTCGCCGGCGCCCAGGGTCCGGGCCGCTTCCTCGACGCCGGGGTCGAGATCCTCCAGCACCGGCTGCACGCTACGCACCACGAAGGGCAGGCTGGTGAAGGCCATGGCCATGGCGATGCCCAGCGGCGTGTAGGCGACGGAGATGCCGATTGCGGCCAGCGGCGCGCCGAACCAGCCGTTCTTGGCGAACAGCGCGGTCAGGGCGATGCCGGCCACCGCCGTCGGCAGGGCGAAGGGCAGGTCGACGATGGCGTCCAGCAGCCGCCGCCCGGGGAAGCGGTAGCGCACCAGCACCCAGGCCAGCAGCAGCCCGATCACGCCGTTGAACACCGTCGCCCCCAGTGCCATGCCGAGGGTGAGCCGGTAGGTGGCGAGGGCGCGGGGCGACCCGACGATGGCCAGGAACTGCGCCGGCGTCAGGCTGGACGCCTTCAGCGCCAGGGCGCCGAGCGGCAACAGCACGATCAGCACGAGATAGACCAGGGTGACGCCCAGCGTCAGCCGGAAGCCGGGCAGCACCCGGCGCCGGGCGGGACGAGGGGCGTCAAGCGCGGTGCTGGTCATGCCGGCACCTCAGGCCATCGCCTGAGCGATAAAACGCGCCGTCACTGGTTGACGAACACGCTGTCGAGGATGCCGCCGCTGGCGAAATGCTCGGCGTTTACCTTGTCCCAGCCGCCGAACACCTCGTCGACCGTCAGCAGCGTCACCGCCGGGAACACCTCGGCGTGCTTGGCGGCGATGTCGGCCAGGGTCGGGCGGTAGAAATTCTCGGCCAGGATCTCCTGGCCCGCCGGCTGGTACAGGAAGTCGAGATAGCCCTTGGCCAGTTCGGCGGTGCCGCGGGCATCGGCGACCTTGTCGACCACCGCCACCGGGAAATCCGCCTTCAGGCTGGTCGGCGGCACGATCACCTCGAAGCCCTTGTCGCCGTATTCCTTCTGGATGCCGCGGGTCTCGGCCTCGAAGGTGATCAGCACGTCGCCGGTCTCACGCTCGACGAAGGTGGTGGTGGCGCCGCGCCCGCCGGTGTCGAACACCGGCACCTGCGACAGCACGGTCTTGACGAAGACCTTGGCCTTGTCCTGGTCGCCGCCATTGGCCCGCAGCGCCCAGGCATAGGCGGCGAGGTAGGTGTAGCGCGCGTTGCCCGAGGTTTTCGGGTTCGGGAACACGGCCTGGACGTCGCTGCGCCCCAGGTCGCCCCAGTCCTTGATCCCCTTGGGGTTGCCCTTGCGCACCAGGAAGGCGGGGAAGGAGTAGTAGGGCGAGGCGCCGTTCGGGAAGGCCGACTGCCAGCCTGCCTTGACCGCGCCGCCCTTCTCCAGCGCCGTGATGTCGGTGGCCTGGTTGAAGGTCACGACATCGGCCTGCAGCCCTTCCAGGATCGACCGCGCCTGCTTCGACGTGCCGGCATGCGACTGCTCGATCTTCACATCCTGGCCGGTCTTGCCCTTCCAATAGGTCTGGAAGGCCGGGTTGATGTCGGCGAACAGCTCGCGCCCGACATCGAAGGAGGCGTTGAGGATCGAGGTCTCGGCCCGCGCCGCAGTGCCGCCGGCGAACAGGCCGGCGACCAGCGCCAGCGCCAGGAAGGAACGCTTCATCGAAATCTCCTTGGAAGAATGCTCAGGCGGCCTGACGGGCTGGGAACAGGCCGAAATGGCTGGTGCCGACCTGCAGCGTCTCGCCGGCGGCGGGCAGGCGTGTGGCCAGCTGGCGGCGATGCCATTCAAGGTCGATCGGGATCGCGCCGTGTTCGGTCACCGCCTCGACCCGCACCAGCGGGCCGATGACGTTGACGCTGCGGATCGCGATCGGGAAGGCGTCGCTGCGCGCTTCCTGCGGCAGCAGGTCGTGCGGCCGGATGAACAGCTCGCCGGCGCCGTCCGGCCCGGCATAGCCGGCCGGGCGCGGCAGGATGGCGCCCTCGACATCGACCCGGTCGGGTCCGATGCGGCAGGGCAGGCGCACGGCCTGGCCCAGGAATTCGTAGACGAAGGGCGTCGCCGGCCGCTCATAGACCTCGGTCGGGCTGCCGATCTGCTCGACCTTGCCGTGGTCCATCACCACCACTTGGTCGGCTAGCTCCAGCGCCTCCTCCTGGTCATGGGTGACGAAGACGGTGGTCAGCTTCAGGGTCTGGTGCAGCTCGCGCAGCCAGCGCCGCAGGTCCTTGCGCACCCGGGCGTCGAGCGCGCCGAAGGGCTCGTCCAGCAGCAGGATGCGCGGCTCGATTGCGAGGGCGCGGGCCAGGGCGACGCGCTGGCGCTGGCCGCCGGACAACTGGTCGGGGTAACGGTCGCCGAATTTGTCCAGCTGCACCAGGGCCAGCAGCTCCTTCGCCCGGGCGCGGATCGCCTCGGCCTCCGGCCGGGTCTGGCGCGGCCGGACCTTCAGGCCAAAGCCGATGTTGTCCAGCACTGACATGTGCCGGAACAGGGCGTAGTTCTGGAACATGAAGCCGACCTGGCGGTCGCGCACGTCGACGGCCGACATGTCGAGACCGCCGATGCGCAGCGACCCGGCATCGGCATGTTCCAGCCCGGCGATGATGCGCAGCAGCGTGGTCTTGCCCGAGCCGGAAGGGCCGAGCAGCGCACAGAGATGCCCCGCCTCGATGTCGAGGCCGATCCCCGACAGGGCGGTGAAATCCTGAAACCGCTTTTCGATCCCGCGAAGCTCGACGCGCATCGATTCCGCTTTCTTTTAACGTAAATTCAAGCCTTCAATCATAGCGGAGCGTAGAAACCGCGCCAGTGGAAAATCCATGGAGCGTGGGGCGGGGCGATATAATTAGACTAGTTTTTCTTGTATTATAAATGCGCAGCCCTTCTTCTTGTCATCCTCGGGCTTGACCCGAGGATCCAGGGGCTTTCAAGGGTGGCTCTTCGTGGCCCCTGGATTGCCGGGTCAAGCCCGGCAATGACAAGAGGAAGGGGGCGGTGCCTAAACGTCCCCGGCCGGCTCCAGCTGGATGACGGCGCTGTCGATCAGCACCTTGCCGCGGTTCTCGAAATTCACCGTCACCCGGTTGCCGATCACCGATTGCACCTGGCCGGGGCCCCAGTCGGGCTGGGTCGGATGCCGCACCCACATGCCGGGCGCCAGGCCGAAATCCACGCCGAACCCGTTCTCGACCATCGCCTGTCCCGCCCATCCCGTTGCCCCGGCACGTTGCCACGGATTGCGGGGGCGCGTCAGCGGCGTTACACCCTGAGAACACCGGGAGTTGCCATGCCCATGGACGATCGTCCGCCCTGCCGTCCCGAAACGCTGGCCGCCCGCCTGGACGGCTATCTCTGCGGCGACACCGGCGCGATCGTGCCGCCGATCCATCCATCCTCGACCTACGCCCGCGATGCCGACTACGCCCAGATCGGCGGCCGCGGCTACAGCCGCGACGACAACCCGACCTATCTCCAGGCCGAACACCTGCTGGCCCAGCTCGAAGGCGGGGCGGCGGCGATGCTGTTCGCCTCCGGCATGGCGGCGATCGCGGCGCTGTTCCAGGCCTTGCAGCCGGGCGACCATGCCGTGGTCTCCCGCGACATGTATTTCGGCACGGCCAAGCTGCTGCGCGAGGTGCTGATGCCCTGGGGCCTGTCCTGCGACATGGTCGATACCACCGACCTCGACGCCCTGCGCGCCGCGGTCCGGCCGGGGGTGACGAAGCTGGTCTTCGTCGAGACCCCGGCCAACCCGACCTGGGCGGTGACCGACATCGCCGCCGCCGCGGCCATCGCCCATGACGCCGGGGCGCTGCTGGCGGTCGACAACACTTCGGCCTCGCCGGCGCTGTGCCGGCCGATCGCGCATGGCGCCGACCTGGTGATCCATTCCGCCACCAAATACCTGAACGGCCATTCCGACGTGGTGGCCGGCGCGGTGGTGACGGCGGCGGATACAACGTTGTGGCAGCGGGTCGGCCGGATCCGCTTCCTGGCCGGCCCGGTGCTGGGCCCGTTCGAGGCGTGGCTGCTGCTGCGCGGCATGCGCACCCTGTTCATCCGGGTGCGCGCCGCCGGCGCCAACGCCCAGCGCATCGCCGAGCATTTCGACGGCCATCCGGCGGTGGCCCAGGTCTGCTATCCCGGATTGCCCGGCTTCCCCGGCCACGCCATCGCGGCGCGGCAGATGGAGGGCGGCTTCGGCGGCATGCTGTCGCTGCGCCTGGCCGGCGGCCGCGACGCGGCGCTGCGCGCCATCTCCCGGGTCCGCATCTTCATCCGCGCCACCTCGCTGGGCGGCGTCGAAAGCCTGATCGAACACCGCGCCACGATCGAGAAGGAGGACGGCACCGTGCCCGACGATTTGCTGCGGCTGTCGATCGGCATCGAGGCGGTGGAAGACCTGATCGCGGATCTGGAACACGCGCTGGCGGATGGGTAGGGCCCGATCCTACCCCCCTGTCATGCCCGGACTTGATCCGGGCATCCAGAGTCTGTCGATATCTTCTGGATTGCCGGGTCAAGCCCGGCAATGACAGGAATAGAGGGAACAGCCGGCACGAACCGGCACGACCAATGACAGGGCGGCATGACGGACAGGGAAACGGGCGCCTTCGTCGAATTCGTCGACGTGGCCAAGACCTATGACGGCGAGACGCTGGTGGTGCGGGGACTCGACCTCGCCATCCGCCAGGGCGAATTCCTCACCCTGCTCGGCCCCTCGGGCTCGGGCAAGACCACGACGCTGATGATGCTGGCCGGCTTCGAGACACCGACCCGCGGCCATATCCTGCTGGAGGGCAAGGCGATCGACGCGCTGCCGCCCTGGCGCCGCGACATCGGCATGGTGTTCCAGAACTACGCCCTGTTCCCGCACATGACGGTGCGCGAGAACGTGGCCTTCCCGCTCAAGGTGCGCGGCATCACCGGGGCGGACGCCGAAAAGCGGGTCGAACGCGCGCTCGACATGGTCAAGCTCGCCGGCTTCGGCGGCCGCCGGCCGGCCCAGCTGTCCGGCGGGCAGCAGCAGCGCGTCGCCCTGGCGCGGGCCCTGGTGTTCGAGCCTCGGCTGGTGCTGATGGATGAGCCGCTCGGCGCGCTCGACAAGCAGCTGCGCGAGCACATGCAGCTCGAGATCAAGCATCTGCACCGCTCGCTCGGCGTCACCGTGGTCTATGTCACCCATGACCAGGGCGAGGCGCTGACCATGTCGGACCGCATCGCCGTGTTCCATGAGGGCGGCATCGACCAGCTGGCGACGCCCGACGACCTCTACGACCGGCCGGACACCGCTTTCGTCGCCCAGTTCATCGGTGAGAACAACCGCCTGGCGGGTACGGTCGACGCGGTGGCGGACGGCAAATGCACGGTCACGGTTGATGGCGGCGGCACGGTGCTGGCGACGCCGGTCGGCGGGGCCGGGCAGGGCAGCCGCGCCACCCTGTCGATCCGGCCGGAGCGGGTGCGGCTATCGCCCGGTGCCGAGGCCGGGCCGAACCGCTTCCCGGCGCGGATCGAGGAGCTGATCTTCCACGGCGACCACACCCGCGCCCGGCTGGCGCTGCTCGGTCGCGACGATTTCGTGCTGAAGCTGACCAACGCCGACGGCCGCCCGGGCCTGGCGCCGGGCGAGACCGTCACCGTCGGCTGGTCCGCCGCCGATTGCCGGGCGCTGGCGGGGTAGGGGGCGCTCATCCATTCGGGAGAGGCATGATGGATGATCGAGAGATCAGGCTGTTTTCCGCGCAGATCCTTTCGGCTCTCCTTGCCAAGGATATTGGCAAGCTGAAGGCCTTGGCTCCCGAGATACGCGGCGGCCTGGAGATGTATTTCGCGGAGATCGCCGGGTATCCGCAAACCTTGGTGGCGCCCAGTGCCGATGCCGAGGATCTTTTCTGGATCATCGAGCTGCCGCGAGAGCAAAGCTGGAGCGTCGATCCCTTCTTTGCCTTGGAATCGGGAGAGAACTCCGACCTCGACGTCAGGATGACCGTCAGGCGCGACGGTGAGGCGTTCGTCGCAGATATCAGGGATATTTTGGTGCCCTGACATCGGCTTCGTGCTGGCGGGGTAGGGCGCTCGCCTCAGGTCGTGACCTGGGCCCGGTCCGCGGCCGCCTGGGCGATGATCGCGGCACGGTCCGGCCGCCGGGCGGCGTTGCGCGCCTGGGCCAGGGCCACCACCTCGGCCGGTGCGGTCTCGGGGCGGCCGGCATCGAACGGCGGCGCCGGCGCGTATTCCAGGCCGAGCTGGATCGATTGCGCCACCGTCGCGTCCGCCAGCTCCGCCGCCAGGGTGAGGGCGAAGTCGATGCCCGCCGTCACGCCGCCGCCGGTCAGGATATGGCCGTCGCGGACCACGCGGCCGGGGTCGGGAATGGCGCCGAACAGCGACAGCTCGTCCCGCCAGGCCCAGTGGCAGGCGGCGCGCTTGCCCTCCAGCAGTCCGACGGCGCCGAGGATCAGCGACCCGGTGCAGACCGAGGTGACGTAGCGCGCGCCGGCGGCCAGCCGCCGGATCTGCGCGAGATAATCCGGGTCGCGCATGGCGTCGAGACAGCCGAACCCGCCGGGCACGCACAGCACGTCGCAGCGCTTCACCTGTTCCAGCCGGGCGAGGCCGGAGAAGGTCAACCCTTCGGTCGTGACCGGCGTGCCGCCCATCGACGCGACCAGCACGGTCGCACCCGGCAGGCGCGACAGCACCTGGTGCGGGCCGGTGAAGTCGAGCTGGGTGACGTTGGGATAGATCGGGAAAACGATGGTGATCTCGGTCATCGGGCGGCCTCCACGGTGCGATTGACAGCGCCACTATCGCCGGTCAGTGTCATGTCGGAAACGACACTGATCCCTCATTTTCAGTCATGACCCGTTCGATCGGCTTCCTGGTCTTTCCCGGCTTCAACATCCTCGACCTCACAGGGCCGCTGGCGGCGTTCGACACGGCGTCCCGCGACCTGTCGCCGCCGGCTTACCGCCTGCAGGTGGTTTCGGAGCAGGGCGGCGCAGTCGAAAGTTCGGCCGGCCTGCCCGTGCTCACACAGCCGCTCGGGGACGGCTCGGCGTTTGACACGCTGATGGTCGCCGGCGGGCGGGGTGTTGACCGGGCGGCGGAGTCGCCGCGGCTGCGGGCGTTCATCCGGGACGCGACCGCGGCGCGGCGGCTGACGAGCGTCTGCTCCGGCGCCTTCCTGCTGGCCGCCGCCGGCGTGCTCGACGGTCGGCGGGCCACCACCCATTGGCGGCAGGCGGCGGCGCTGCAGCGCCTGCACCCACGCATCCGGGTCGAGGCCGACCGAATCTATATCCGGGACGGGCCGATCTGGTCCTCGGCCGGGGTCACGGCCGGCATCGACCTCGCCTTGGCCCTGATCGAGGAGGATCTGGGCATCGACGCCGCGCGGGCGACGGCCCGGACCCTGGTGGTCTATCACCGCCGCCCGGGCGGGCAGTCGCAATTCTCGGCCCTGCTGGAGCTCGATCCGCCGTCGGATCGCATCCGGGCCGCTCTGGCCTTCGCGCGGGAGCACCTGCGCGAGGCCTTGCCGGTCGACCCGCTGGCCGAGGTGGCGCGTCTCAGCCCCCGCCAGTTCGGGCGCGCCTTCCTGGCCGAAACCGGGCAAACGCCGGCCAAGGCGGTCGAGCGCCTGCGGGCGGAGGCGGCCCGGCCGCGGGTCGAGGACGGCATCGAGCCGATCGAAGCGATCGCCCTCGACCTCGGATTCTCCGACCCGGAGCGGATGCGCCGCGCCTTCCTCCGTGCTTTCGGCCACCCGCCCCAGGCGATGCGGCGGGGTGGGCGGCGGCCCGACGGTCTGCTCTACTGCCCGCCCAGCGCGCGGTAGATCTTCATGCCGGCGCGGCCGGTCTGCGGCATGCCGGCGCGCTGCTCGGCCTGGGAGATGGCGGCGCGGGTGGCGGGGCCGACCTTGCCGTCGGCCTGGCCGCCGATGTCGTAGCCCTGGGCCAGCAGCAGCTGCTGCAGCCGCAGGCGCTGGGCCCGCGACAGGCCGGGGTCGTCGGTCGGCCAGGGCGTGCGCAGCGCCGGCCCGCCGGAGATCCGGTCGGCGAGGTGGGAGATGGCGATCGCGTAGGATTCGGCCGCGTTGTAGGAATAGATCGCATCGAAGTTGCGGAACACCAGGAAGCCCGGGCCCCGAGGCCCGGCCGGCAGCAGCAGCCCCGCCTGGGCGTTGCCCGACAGCGGTGCCCCGTCGGCGCGGGTGACGCCGCGCTGGGCCCAGGCCGACAGCGGGTCCTTGTCCTTGCGCCCGGTCGGGCCGTTGTAGCCGGCCGGCACCTTGACCTCGATCATCCAGGGCTGGCCCGGCTGCCAGCCGGCGCGCTTGAGGTAGTTGGCGGTGGAGCCGAGCGCATCGGCGACTGAGCCGACCAGGTCGCGCCGCCCGTCACCGTCGAAATCGACCGCCAGGCGCTGGTAGGTCGACGGGATGAACTGGGTCTGGCCGAAGGCGCCGGCCCAGGAGCCCTTGAGCTCGTCGAGCCGGAGGTCACCGGCATTGACCAGCTTCAGCGCCGCCATCAGCTCGCCGCGCCAGAAATCGGTGCGGCGGTCGCCGGCGCAGACCAGCGTGGCCAAAGCGGACGGCAGGAAATAGCCGCCGGTCTCCTTGCCGTAGTCGCTCTCGACGCCCCAGACCGCGGCGACGACGAAGCGGTCGACGCCGAAGCGCTGCTCCACCTGCCGCAGCACCCGGTCGTATTTCGCCACCATGGCCCGGCCGTCGGCGACGCGCTGGTCGTCCACCAGGAAGGCGAGGTAGTCCCAGATCGGCGTCACGAATTCCGGCTGGCTCTGCGAGAAGCGCAGCACGTTGTCATCCGGTGCGGTCAGCCCGTCGAAGGCGCGCGAGGTGATGTCGCGGCTGACACCCGCCTTGATCGCGCTGTCGGCCAGGCCGGCGACGCAGGAGGAGAAATCCGCCAGGGCAGGGCCGGCGGACAGCAGCGGCACCAGGGCCACGAGGGCGGCCTTCCAGCCGAACAGGGGTGACGTCATCGGGGTCCTTGCAGTCCGGTCCAGGGAATCGGCCCGGGAATCGGCCGGGCCGCGCCCGCCGATCCTCGCCGATCCCTCCGGCGCCGACAACCCGGGCGACTGCGCCTAGATCTGCACCGATGTCATCCCGGCGGCGGGATAGCGCGTGCCGGCGGCGGCGCCGGCGGGGATGGCGGCGTCCAGCCGGGCAAGATCCTCCGCGGTCAACGCCACCGGCAGGGCACCCAGATTCTCCTCCAGCCGGGCGATCGAGCGGGTGCCGGGGATCACCACCACATCCTCGCCCTGGGCCAGCACCCAGGCGAGGGCGAGCTGCGACGGCCGGCAGCCCTTTTCCGCCGCCAGGGCCTCGAACTGCGCGACCAGCGCGCGGTTGTGGGCGAAATTCTCCGGCTGGAAGCGTGGATGCGCCGCCCGTCGGCCGTCGATCTGCGACAGGTCCTGGATCGCGCCGGTCAGGAAGCCGCGGCCGAGCGGCGAATAGGCGACGAAGCCGATGCCGAGCGCGCGGGTGACGGCGCGGGTCGCTTCCCCTTCGGTGCGGTACAGCAGCGAATACTCGGTCTGCACTGCCGCGATCGGATGCACGGCATGCGCCCGGCGGATGGTGTCGGCCCCGGCCTCGGATAGGCCGAGATGGCGCACCTTACCTTGCTCCACCAGCCGGGCCATGGCGCCGACCGTGTCCTCGATCGGCACGGCAGGGTCGACCCGGTGCTGATAGTAGAGATCGATGATGTCGACGCCGAGCCGGCGCAGGCTGGCCTCGCAGGCCTGGACCACATAGTCCGGCCGGCCGTCGACGCCGTTCGGTCCGCCCTCGCGCCGGGTCTGGCCGAATTTGGTGGCCAGCACGACCTGGTCGCGCCGGCCCTTGAGGGCGCGGCCCAGCAGCTCCTCATTGTGGCCCCAGCCATACATGTCGGCGCTGTCGAGATGGTCGACGCCCTGGTCGATGGCGTGGCGGATCAGGTCTTCCGATGCCGCATCGTCGGCGGCGCCATAGACGCCCGAGAGCGGCATCAGGCCGAGCCCGACCGCGGAGGCGGAAAGCCCCCCGAGCCGGCGATGCGCGATGGTGTCAGCCGGTGTCGATGTCATGATCCATCCTCCCGATCGGGCCGTCCTGAGCCGCCGCCCGGGGGCGACGGCATGTGGGGAAGCGGCCGCTCCGGCAGGGCAGGGGCGTTATCGAAGGCGCCATGCCGGCGGGGGCGGACCGTTCATCGCCATGATGGCGCGCGGAACGTCCGACGCCAAGGCGGTTGTGGCGCGGAAATTCCCAGAACCGTCATTGCGAGCGCAGCGACGCAATCCAGGGGGGCGGTGCCGCTGGATCGCTTCGCCTTCGGCTCGCGAGGACGGCGTTGGGAGGAGGGCCCGGGTGGGGCGCGCCGACCGGCACCTACGACCCGGTGTCGCACATCTATCATGTCGACAAGAGCCGGAATGACATCATCTTCACCTGCAAATCCCCGGGCTATCGCGACAAGACCGTGT
>NZ_JBYRFX010000533.1:0-15588 GCF_057815775.1 Inquilinus sp. | reverse complement strand
GCCAGGAACCGCATGGGAAGAGGCCGGCGTGATCTTCGGGACCCTGTCCACCACCGAGGCTGCCGGCGCGATCCTGGCCCACACCGTGGCCGCAGGCGACGTGGTGTTCCGCAAGGGACGGCGGCTGAGCGAGGCCGAAGCCGCGACCTTGCGCGCCGCCGGGGTGCAGGAGATCCAGGCGGCGCGGCTGGAGCGCGGCGACATCCATGAGGACCAGGCGGCGGAGCGGGTGGCGACGGTGCTGCAGGGCCCCGGCCTGACCGCCAGCGCCGCCTTCACCGGCCGGGTCAACCTGTTCGCCGAGGCCGCCGGCGTGGTGGTCATCGACCGCGAGCGGATCGACCGGCTGAACCGGCTGGACGAATCCATCACCATCGCCACCCTGCCGGAATGGACCGAAGTCGCGCCGAAGCAGATGGTGGCGACGATCAAGATCATCCCCTTCGCAGCCCCAGGCGACGCCGTGGCGCTGGTCGAGGTGATGTCGGCGCTGCCGGAGCGCGGGCCGGCGCTGCGCCTGGGCCGCTATCGGCCGCTGAAGGTCGGGCTGATCCAGACCCGGCTGCCGACGACCAAGCCCACCGTGCTCGACAAGACGGCGCAGATCACGGCGGACAGCATCGCCCGGCTGGGCGGCACGCTGGTGCGCGAACGCCGGTCGGAACACAAGGCCCCGGCGCTGACCAGCGAGATCCGCATGGTCCAGAACATCGGGCTCGACCTGCTGCTGATCATCGGCGCCTCGGCCATCACCGACCGGCGCGACGTACTGCCGACAGCGGTCGAGGCTTCGGGCGGCATCGTCGAGCATTTCGGCATGCCGGTCGATCCCGGCAATTTGATGCTGATGGGCCGCATCGGCGCCATGCCGGTGCTCGGCCTGCCTGGCTGTGCCCGCTCGCCCAAGCTCAACGGCTTCGACTGGGTGCTGCAGCGCCTCGCCGCCGGCCTCAACGTCACCCGCCTCGACGTCATGGCGATGGGCGTCGGCGGGCTGCTGGCGGAGATCCCGAGCCGCCCCCTGCCCCGCGACCGCGCCACGGAGACGAACGGCATGCCGCATGCCCCGACGATCGGTGTCGTCGTGCTGGCCGCCGGCCAGTCGCGCCGGATGGGCGAGCTGAACAAGCTGCTGGCCCCGGTCGAGGGCAAGCCGATGCTGGCCCATGCCGTCGACGCCGCGCTCGGCGCCCAGGGCATCGGGCCGATCGTCGTGGTCACCGGCCATGAGCGCGAGCAGGTCGAGGCCGCGCTGCCGGACCGCCCCGTCACCTTCACCGCCAATCCGCGCTATGCCGAAGGGCTTAGCACCTCGCTCGCCGCTGGGCTGGCAGCGTTGCCGGACGGGGTCGACGCCGCGCTGGTCTGCCTCGGCGACATGCCGCGGATCGCGCCGCGGCTGATCGAGCGGCTGGTCGCCGCCTATGCGCCGACGGAGGGCCGTTCGATCGTGGTGCCGGTCCACCACGGCAAGCGCGGCAACCCGGTGCTGTGGGATCGGCGCTTCTTCCCGGCCATGGCCGCGGTCGCCGGCGATGTCGGCGCCCGCCATCTGATCGGCGAGCACGCCGACGAGGTGGTCGAGATCGAGGCCGGCGACCCGACCGTGCTGTTCGATGTCGACACGCCCGAGACGCTGTCGACCCTGACCGGTGCCAAAGGGGCGACGCGATGATCGATGCGCTCTACGACCAGGCGATCCTGCAGCGCGCGCGCGAGGCGATCGGCGCCGGCCGGCTGGATGCGCCGGACGGGTCGGCGATGATCGACAACCCGCTGTGCGGTGACCGCGTCACCATCGACCTGACCCTGTCCGGCGGCACCGTGGCCACGCTCGGCCATGTCGTGCGCGGCTGCGTGCTGTGCGAAGCGTCGGCCGCCTTGATCGCGGAAAAGGCGATCGGCCAGGACCCGGCTGCGCTGCGGGCGATCGCGGCGGCGATCCGGCCGATGCTGCGCGAGGGTGCCGCCCCGCCCTGGCCGGAGCTGGAGATCTTCACCCCGGTTCGCACCGTGCGCAGCCGTCACGACTGCGTCGAGCTGCCCTTCCGGGCCCTGGCGGCGGCGCTGGACGCCGCCGGCGCCTGACCCGGACGGGCCCCGGCCACCTGCGTTTCTCAACGGTCTCCGCTGCGGCATTCATCCAGTTGTAAAGAAGCAGCGGACCGGCTAGATATCGAAGCACATCAAGAGTTGGGCATGGCCCGACGCCAACCTGCTTCCCGAGCAAGGTGGCGCTCCCGAGAGGGAGGATGTGGCCGAGCCGGCAACGAAACGGGTCATGCCACTGTCGGATTTGCCCGCGCAGCCGTGGGACAGACAGAGTCGATGCCGATCAAGATTCCGGACAGCCTGCCCGCCCGCTCCATCCTGGAAGCGGAAGGGGTGATGCTGATGCTCGAGGCGGAAGCCGTGCGCCAGGATATCAGGCCGATGCGCATCGGCCTGCTGAACCTGATGCCGAACAAGATCAAGACCGAGACTCAGTTCGCCCGGCTGCTCGGCGCCTCGCCGCTGCAGGTCGAGCTTGTGCTGGTCAAGATGACCAACCATGTCCCGCGCAACACCCCCAGCGACCACATCATCTCATTCTACCGCGACTGGGAAGACATCCGCGCCGAGAAGTTCGACGGCTTCATCATCACCGGCGCGCCGGTGGAGACGATGCCGTTCACGCAGGTGTCCTACTGGGATGAGCTGCGCCGCATCTTCGACTGGACGCAGACCAACGCCCATGGCTGCTTCAACGTCTGCTGGGGCGCCCAGGCGGCGGTGCACCATTTCCACGGCATGGCCAAGCACCCGCTGGGCGAGAAGATGTTCGGCGTGTACCGGCACCAGATCCTGGAACCGGCCTCGCCCTATCTGCGCGGCTTCTCCGACGACTTCGCCATCCCGGTGTCGCGCTGGACCGAGGTGCGGCGCGACGACATCCCCGCCGGCAGCGGCATGACGGTGCTGATGGATTCGGACGAGGCGGGGCTGTGTCTGCTGGACGACCCGGTCCACCGGTCGCTGCAGATGTTCAACCACATCGAGTACGACACCAATTCGCTCGGTGACGAGTACTTCCGAGACCTGGCCGCCCGGAAGCCGATCGCGCCGCCGCACGACTATTTCCCGCAGGACAACCCGGACCAGCCGCCCCAGAACCGCTGGCGCAGCCACGCCCACCTGCTGTTCGGCAACTGGATCAACCACCTGTACCAGACGACGCCGTTCGACATGGCCGAGATCGGCAAGCGTTAGGGCTACGACAAGGGTTGGCCACGACAGTGGCCGGCGCTTGACCCCCGGCGATGGCAGGCACAATTAATGCCCTCCCCTCCCCGCTTGGCATCGAAGCTCCATGAAATCCGCCGACGCACAGATCCTCATGGTCCCGGGCCTGTCGACCCCGGACGAAGCCCATTGGCAATCGCGCTGGGAATCGCGGCTGAAGACCGCGCGCTGGGTCGGCCATGCGGACGATCCGGCCGACCGCGCCATGCGGGTCGAAGCCCTGGTCGCCGCGGTCGAAAGTGCGGACAAGCCGGTCGTGCTGGTCGCCCATTCCCTGGGCGTGCTGACCGTCGTCTTTGCTGCACCGCGCCTGAACGGCCGCGTCGCCGGGGCGCTGCTGGTCGCCCCCCCGGATGTGTCGGCCGGCGCGACGGCGGGGGGCATGGCGGTCACCGGCTATGAAGACGTGCCGCGCGACCCGCTGCCCTTCCCGTCGCTGCTGGTCGGCAGCGCCACCGATCCGCATTGCACCCTGGCGGTGGCCGAAGACCTGGCGGCGGCCTGGGGCAGCAGCTTTGCCGATGCCGGCGATGCCGGGCATCTGGACAAGACCAGCGGCCATGGCCCCTGGCCGGAGGGCCTGACCCGCTTCGCCACGCTGATGTCGCGGCTGTGATCGTTCGGCAGCCGTAACCAGGTCGGACATAATAGCGAACAGGATCCGGTCGCGATCGCGCGCCGCCAGCCCCCCGTCAGTTACCACCCCATCCACGAGCATCGATATGACGATCCAACAGGCCGTCCCGACCACGGCCCCGATCGACCGGTCCGACCGGCGCTACGACCCGGTGACGATCACCCTGCACTGGCTGACGGCGGTGCTGGTGATCACGCTGTTCGCCCTGGCCGAGACCTGGGGCTTCCTGCCGCGCGGCACGCCGCTGCGCAAGGGCGCCCAGTCGCTGCACATCTCGCTCGGCCTGCTGCTGACCGTCGTGCTGGTGGTGCGGCTGTTCTGGCGCAGCGGCCGTGGACGCCGCCTGCCACCCGCCAGTTCCGGGCTGCAGCATCTGGCCGCCAAGGCCGCGCATTATGCGCTGTACCTGCTGCTGGTGGCCCAGGTGGTCCTGGCCTTCCTGTACCGCTGGGCCCAGGGCGAGCCGTTCCAGTTCTTCGGCTTGTTCTCGGTGCCCACCGCCTTCGCCCCGGACCATGATCTGGCGGAGCTGTTCGGCGGGCTGCACTACGATGTCGCCTGGATCATCATCGGCCTGGCCGCCGTGCATGCGGTCGCGGCGCTGGTCCACCATCATGTGCTGCGCGACGGCGTGCTGCGCCGGATGCTGCCGGGGGGCTGATCGGCCTCAGGCCGCCTGCTGCCGCCGCGCCCGGGCGACCATGTCCATCCAGCGCAGCCCGACCTGGCGGCCGAAGGCGGCGGCGGCGGGGTGGTCGTTCGCCAGCTGGTCGCGATAGCCGGCATAGAAGTCCGGGAACAGGTCGCGCGCCGCGGCCGAGAAGCCGTCGACCCAGCCCTGGACGATCTCCACCGTGACCTCGAGGTGGAACTGCAGCCCGTACAGGCCTGGGCCGGCGGTGAAGGCTTGGTGGGCGCAGACCGGATTGGTCGCCAGCAGCGTCGCCCCGGCCGGCAAATCGAAGGTGTCGTAGTGCCAGTGCATCAGCCGCGGCAGCGGCGCCAGCCCCCGCAGCAGCGGGTCGGCCTCTCCCGCTGATGTGGCCTGGATCGGGGTGAAGCCGACCTCCGCCGTGTGATGGCGCCGGACCGTGCCGCCCAGGGCGCGGGCCAGCAGCTGGCTGCCGAGGCAGACGCCCAGCACCGGCTTGCCGGCCGCGGCGAAGGCGCGGATCACCTCGATCTGCCCCGGCAGATGGGGATGCGCGACATCGTCGGCGGCATGCTGGGTGCCGCCGAGCACCAGCAACCCGTCATGGCCAGACGCGTCGCCGGGCATGGCATCGCCATGCTCGGGGAAGCGGACATCCTCTGTGCCGCCGGCCTCGGCGATGGCGGCGCCGATCACGCCGGATGGCGAGATGTCGTTGTTCTGCAGCGTCAGGATCTTCACGGCGTCACGTCTCCGGCCAAGCCCGCAGGAAAGGCTACGGTCGGACCGCCCGGCGGCCAAATGCTGGGAATGCGGGGCCGACCCGGCGTCAGAGCAGATCCTGCATCATGAACTTGAGATAGGCCGCCTTCAGCAGCCAGCGCCGCCAGGGGCCGAGCGGGAAGCGGGTCGGCGCCGTCGCCATCAGCGCCGGGATGCCGACGCCCGGCACCGGGCCGCCGGTCATGGCATGGGCGATGGCGCGGCCGGCCCAGCCGGCGCTGGCGACGCCGTTGCCGTGGTAGGCCAGGGCGTACCAGACACCGGGATCATCCGGCACCTGGCCCAGCATCGGCGTCAGATTGGCCGACAGGCAGACCAAGCCTGACCAGAAATGCGTGGTCTCGACATCGCGCCAGGCGGGATAGGCGACGCCGATCCGCCCCTCCAGCCAACGGCGATAGCCCGCCGCCTCCTCCGGGCTGCCCCACAGCCCGCCGCGGGCGCCGAGCAGCAGCCGGCCATCCGCCAGCAGCCGGAAGTAGAACAGCAGGTTGCGCGTGTCCGACAGCGGCGTCCCGGTGGTCCAGCCCTGGGTCGCCTGCTCGGCCGCGGTCAGCGGCCGGGTGGTGACGATGTTGGACAGGGCCGGCAGGAAGGTGCCGGCGAGATAGGGGTGCAGCGCATCGGTGGTGTAGCCGTTGGTGGCGATCAGCACCCGCTTGGCCCGCAGCGAACCGCCTGCGGTGACCAGCCGGTGGCCGCCGCCATCCCGCTCCCACCCCGTCACCCGGCTGCGGTCGTGGATCTTCGCGCCCCGGGCCAGGGCGGCACGGGTCAGGCCGCGATGGTATTTCAGCGGGTGCAGGCCGAAGCCGGCGGCGTGGTGCAGCGCGCCATGCGCCTCCGGCCCGGCATGGCCGCGCTCGCGCAGCTCCTCCCGGCTCCACAGCGTCGAGGTCATACCGGTGACCTCGCGGTCCCAGCGCGCCTCCTCCTCCAGCTCGTGCACCCGGCCGGGCTTGTGCGCGACGCTGATGACGCCGTCGCCCTGGCGCTCGAAATCGATGGCCTCGCCGCGGGCGAGCTCGGCCACCAGCTCGGTCGCCTCGACCTGGGCGGCGTAATAGCGGCGCACCTCGTCACGGCCGACGCGCTTCAGCATCGCCTGGCCGGACAGCTTGGCCGCGCCGACGCAGTTGAAGCCGCCATTACGGCCGGATGCGCCCCAGCCGATCGGCCCCGCCTCCAGCACCCGGACATCGGTGCCGAGATCGCGCGCCAGATGCAGCGCCGCCGACAGCCCGGTGTAGCCACCACCGATGATGGCGACGTCGCAGGATTCGTCGCCCGACAGCGGCACGCAGCCCTCCGGCGCCGGGCCGGCGGTGGCTTCCCAATAGCTCGGAACGGTGCGGGCGGTGTCGGCCGTCGCCGGATGATAGAGGCCCATTCGATCCGTTCTCTTTCGCCACTCCGAAACGCGGGCGGAGGATGACATCCGGCGGCGGGCCGGTCCATGCTGGGGCCGCTATCCCGAGGAGATTCCCACCATGCAGGGCCCGTCACGCCGCCAGGTCATGCTCGCCACGCTGTTCGCCGCGGCCCCGCTGCCGGGCTGGGCGGCGGCCGCGCCGCTGCGCCTGGCCTTCCTGCATGTGAACGACGTCTACGAGATCGCCCCGGTGCGCGGCCAGGGCGGTTTCGGGCAATTGGCGACGCTGCTGCAGCAGGCGCGCGCCGCCAATCCGCACAGCATCACCACCTTCGGCGGCGACACGCTGTCGCCCTCCGTCATGTCGGGCCTGACCAAGGGCTCGCAGATGATCGACCTGTTCAACGCCATCGGCGTCGACTACGCGGTCTGGGGCAACCACGAATTCGACTACGGGCCGGAGCTGGCGGCGCAGCGCATCGGCGAATCGAAATTCCCCTGGCTCGGCACCAATGTCCTGGGCAAGGACGGCAAACCCTTCGGCGGCGGCGTCGCCACCGCGACCCGCCAAATCGGCGACTACACCATCGGCTTCCTCGGCATCCTGACGCCGGATACGGCGGTGCTGTCGAGCCCCGGGCCGGACGTCCGCTTCGCCGACATTATCGCCACCACGAAGCAGGCGGTGGAAGCGCTCAAGGCCCAGGGTGCCAACATCCTGGTGGCGCTGACCCATCTCGGCATCGCCCAGGACCGCCAGCTGGCACAGTCGGTGAAGGGGCTGCATTTGGTGCTGGGCGGGCACGACCACGACCCGATCATGTTCTACGAAAACAACGTCCTGATCTTCAAAGCCGGCTACGATTCCCACTATCTCGGCGTGGTCGAACTGGAGATTTCGACCCGCGACACCAAGGATGGGCCGGTCATCGCCGTGCTGCCGAGCTGGGAGGTCCGCCCGACCGCCGGCGTTACGCCCGATCCAGTGATCCAGGCCAAGGTCGACGGCTTCAACAAGGCACTGGACGACGCGCTGGGCATCGTCATCGGCAAGACCGAGATCCTGCTGGACAGCCAGCGCGGCCAGGTCCGCACCGTCGAGACCACGATGGGCGACCTGATCGCCGACGCACTGCGCTGGGGCACATCCGGTGCCCAGGTCGCGATCGTCAATGGCGGCGGCATCCGCGGCGACCGGCTGATCCCCGGCCGGCACTGAGCTGACGCGCAAGGACATCCTGGCCGAGCTGCCCTTCGGCAATGTCGCGGTGCTGATCGAGCTGACCGGCGCCCAGATCCGCGCGGCGCTGGAAAACGGCGTGTCCCAGGTCGAAGGCGTCGTCGGCCGCTTCCCCCAGGTCTCGGGCCTGGCCTTCACCTGGAATTCGGCCAGGCCGCCGGGCAGCCGGGTGGTGTCGGTCACGATCGGCGGCCAGCCGCTGGACGACGCGGCCGTCTACAAAGTTGCCACCAACGACTACATGGTCGCCGGCGGCGACGGCTATGCCGTGATGACCCAGGGCAAGGTGCTGGTCGACATCTCGGGCGGGCGGCTGATGGCGACGGTGGTGATGGACTATGTCAGCGCCCGGAAGACCATCACCCCGGATATCGGCGGCCGGATCACGAGGATCGACCAGCAATGACGATGGATGCTGACAGCGGCGCCCCGCCGGTCCTGGGCCTGACCCTCGGCGGCGGCATCGCCCGCGGCTGGGCCCATATCGGCGTGCTGCGCGCGCTCGATGCCGCCGGCATCAAGCCGCAGGTGGTGTGCGGCACCTCGGTCGGCGCCCTGGCCGGCGCCGCCCATCTCTCCGGCCGGCTGGACGTGCTGGAGGCCTGGGCCCGCGGGCTGGATCGGCAGCGGATGATCTCCTATCTCGATTTCGGCCTGGGCCAGCCCAGCCTGATCAGCGGCCGCAAGCTGGGCCGCCTGCTGGACCAGAGCTTCGGCGACCTGCGCATCGAGGATCTTGGCGTGCCGTTCGGCGTCGGCTGCGTCGACCTGTTCACCGGCCACGAGGTGTGCCTGAGCAGCGGCCGGATTTCCGATGTGATCCAGGCCTCCTACGCCCTGCCCGGCGTGTTCCCGCCCCGCCGGGTCGGCCGCCACATGCTGGTCGACGGCGCCCTGGTCAACCCGGTGCCGGTCTCGATCTGCCGGGCCCTGGGCGCCGAGGTGGTGATCGCGGTCAACCTGAACGGCGACATCATGGGCAAGACCCGGGTGCCGGAGGGCGGCTATGCCCTCGTCTCCGGCTTCGACGTCCTGGAGCTGATGCCGGGCGGCGGCCTGCTGAGCGGCATCAACGGCATCGCCCGCAAGCTGTTCCGCCGCGACCCGAACGCGCCCAGCCTGTTCGGCGTGATGATGGCGTCGCTGAACATCGTGCTCGACCGCACCGGGCGCAGCCGCCTGGCGGCCGAGCCGCCTGATGTGCTGATCGCGCCGCGGCTGGGCCATATCGGCAGCGCCGAATTCGACCGCGCCGCCGAGATGATCGACCTGGGTTACGAGGCGGCGGAGGCGGCGATCCCCGACATCCGGGAGGCGTTGCGCGTCACCTCCTACGGGCTGGATCCCGCGCCGCCGGAGCCCGCTGCGAAGTAGCGGCTGGGCGGGGCACCCAGCATGCGCTTGAACATGGTGGTGAAGGCGGCGGCGCTGTCATAGCCGAGGTCGAGGGCGACCCCCGTCACCGCCTCGCCCGCCGCCAGCCGCGGCAGCGCCGCGAACAGGCAGGCCTGCTGCCGCCAGGCGGACAGGCTGAGGCCGGTCTCCTGCCGGAACAGGCGGGTGAAGGCGCGGCGGCTCATCGCCAGGGCATCGCACCAGTCATCGATGGTGTCGTGCGGCGTCGGTCCGTCCAGGAAATGGCGGCAGCGGGCGGCCAGCGCCGCATGGCCCGGCAGCGGCAGGTTGAGCGGCAGCACCGGCATCCGCCCGATTTCTTCCAGGATCAGGGCCATGATCAGCCCTGCCCGGCTGTCCGGATCGTATTCCATCGGCAGGTCGACGGCCTCGATCAGCAGGCTGCGCATCAGCGGCGAGACGCCGACCACCTGGCATTCCGTCGGCAGCCCGGCGATGGCATCCGGCTCGATATAGACGCTGCGCACCCGGACCGCCCCGACCGGCTGGACGTCATGGGTGATGCCGCCGGGGATCCACACGGCGCGTTCGGGCGGCACCACCCAGCGTCCCTGCTCGGTGCGGACCATCAGCACGCCGTCGATGCCGAGCAGCAGTTGCGACCGCCGGTGCCGGTGCGGCAGGATCACATAATGCGCGGGATAGTCGTTGCCGATGGCCACGACCGGGCGCGGGACGGACTCGTAGTCCGGCGGTGCGACATCTCGAACCATGGCCCACTCTCGAAGATATCAGACCAAAGCACGAAAGCAGATCGACGGCAAAGGCGTATGTTGGCATCGAACCGGAGACACTCTCGTCCCCGGACGGCTTGAGGTGCGCCGCTCAGCGGGCATCGGGAACATCGACATGACGAGCGGAACAGCGATCGCGGGCAGCACGCCCGACCTGAACCAGACAGCGGGCCGGCCGGACGCCGAGAAGACGGTGTTCGTCATTCTCGCGGCAATCAGCTTCAGCCACCTGCTGAACGACATGATGCAGTCGCTGCTGCCGGCGCTGTATCCGATGTTGGCGACCAACTTCGGCCTCGATTTCGGCCAGGTCGGGCTGATCACCTTCGTGTTCCAGCTCACCGCCTCGATCCTGCAGCCGGCGATCGGCCTCTACACCGACCGCAAGCCGCAGCCCTTCTCGCTGCCGCTCGGCATGGGCTTCACCCTGGTCGGCCTGATCGTCCTGTCGGTCGCGCCGAGCTTCCCGGTGCTGCTGCTCGGCGCCGCGCTGGTCGGCATGGGCTCGTCGGTGTTCCACCCGGAATCCTCGCGCATCGCCCGGCTGGCGTCCGGCGGCCGGCATGGGCTGGCGCAGTCGGTGTTCCAGGTCGGCGGCAATATCGGCTCGGCCATCGGCCCGCTGCTGGCCGCCTTCATCGTGCTGCCGCGCGGCCAGGGCAGCATCGGCTGGTTCTCCGCCGCGGCACTGCTCGCCATCATGGTGCTGACCGGGGTTGGCATCTGGTACCAGCGGCATCGGCTGAGCGCGAAGGCCAAGCCGCGCCGGGCGACCAGCGCCGTCATGCTGCCGCGCCGCCAGATCGGCATCGCCCTCGGCGTCCTCGGCATGCTGGTCTTCTCCAAGTACATCTACCTGGCGAGCCTGACGAGCTACTACACCTTCTACCTGATCCAGACCTTCCACGTGTCGGTGCAGAGCGCCCAGATCCACCTGTTCATCTTCCTCGGCGCGGTCGCGGCCGGCACCATCATCGGCGGCCCGATCGGCGACCGGTTCGGCCGCAAATACGTGATCTGGGGCTCGATCCTGGGCGTGCTGCCCTTCACCCTGGCCCTGCCCTATGCCGGGCTGACCGGGACCGTGATCCTGACCGTGATCATCGGCCTGATCCTGGCCTCGGCCTTCTCCGCCATCGTCGTCTATGCGCAGGAGCTGGTGCCGGGCAAGACCGGCACCATCGCCGGGCTGTTCTTCGGCTTCGCCTTCGGCATGGGCGGCATCGGCGCCGCCGTGCTGGGCGAGATCGCCGATCTCACCAGCATCGGCTTCGTCTACCACCTCTGCTCGTTCCTGCCGCTGATCGGGGTCCTGACCGTGTTCCTGCCCAATCTGGAACGGCCCCGGGCTGTGCCCGCCACGGTGCCGGCGGAGTAGGCAAGCGCGCGCCGCGTCCGGAACATCAATCGGACGTGGCGTCGCCAACCTGTCATGATGGCGCCATCGCCGAATATCCGGCGCCGCGAGGATCGTGGGCGCCGGCTTGGATCCGCTGCCCTGGTCCCGCTCAGGAACATGGAGACGGCGATGGCGATCAACGGCGATGCGGAGCGGCGCCGGGAGGCGACCCGGATCCTCAAGAGCTACCTGGCCAAGTGGGAGACCGGCACCACGCCCAGCCAGCTGGAGCGCGGCATGCTGTACCGGGCGATGAAGAGCATGCGGAACCGGGCGCCGTTCCAGGTCATCTGGTCCTGGCTGGCCCTGCTCGACCCCGCCAACACCCCCGACCTCGACCGGCAGCGGGCCGATGCCGACGGTGCCCGCTACCCGCTGGCGGATTACCGGCGCTTCGTCGCCGAAAGCGGGACCTTCCGCCTGAACGGGTAGTCCGGCCGGGGCTGTGGCCCGTGCAGGCATCTGGTAATCGAGAGGGTCGGCTCGGACGAATTGCCTGCGTCTGCACGCCGGATCGTGGGGCGACGCCACGATGCGGCAGGCCGACCCGCTTCTCGCCGGTCGCATTGCCCATTGTTCGCTAAAAAATGAGGATATTGCGCCTAATTTAGGCCGTGATATGCTGACAATTGTTACCAAAAATTAATATTCAAGCAATTTCAGCAAAGGGGGAAACGCGATGGCCATCATCAATGGCACGTCCGGGAACGACTCGCTTCACTCCACATCGGGCAGCGATATTCTCAATGGTCTGGACGGGAATGACGCTCTCTACGACGATGACGACAACACTACGAACAGCGACACTTTGAATGGTGGCGCCGGCAATGATGTAATTTTTGCGCTACCGGGAGGATCGGTTAATCAGGGCATCAACCGCTACAACGGCGGTGATGGCATCGACACGCTCGCCTACACGAACCGGCATGGCGATGGGGGAGCGTCGGTCACGATCGGTGGCGTCGGCGATTGGACGGACTTCGTCGGGGCCGATATCGAGAACCTGACCGGCTCCCTCTACTCCGACGTCCTGACCGGATCGAACGCCGACAACATTCTCGATGGGAATGGCGGTGCCAGCAGCGGCGATGTCCTGAGCGGCCTTGGCGGAAACGATGTCCTGCATGGCGGCTACGGCGCCAGCACGCTGAGCGGCGGCGACGGCATCGACACCATCACCTATGGCGGTAACGATGGCGGCCCCGGCACGGGACCATTGGAAGACGAAAGCGTGACCGTGACCATCGGCGGCATCGGCATCGGCGGGGATGCCGAGGGCGACATCATCGGGCGCGATATCGAGAACATCGTCGGCGCGTCGCTCAATGATGTCCTGACCGGCTCCGCCGCGGCCAATACCCTCTCCGGAGGCCTGGGAGACGACCGGCTGACCGGCCTTGCCGGCAACGATACACTGGCCGGCGGGGGCGGCGACGACACCGCCTATGGCCTGGCCGATGACGACACCCTCCAGGGCGGGGACGGCAACGACAAGCTGATCGGCGGTACCGGGGCGGACATACTGAACGGCGGCAACGGCACGGATTGGGCCTACTACCACACCGGCACCGCCGGAGTGACCGCCGACCTCCAGCTCGGCAGCGGATCGGGTGGCGACGCCCAGGGCGACACCTATTCGAGCATCGAGAACATCTACGGCTCGATCTATGCCGATACGCTGACCGGTGGGGACCAGACCAATGTCCTGCTCGGCAACACCGGGGCCGATACGCTGACCGGCGGCGGCGCCAACGACTATTTCACCTACCAGGCCGTGAGTGACAGCACGGCGCTAACTGCGGACACCATCACCGACTTCTCGCAGGCACAGGGCGACAAGATCGACCTGCGGCCGATCGATGCCGACGGCAATGCGGCAAACGGCAACACCGCCTTTATCTTCACAGCCGGCGGCGCCTTCACCGGTTCGGGTCACGAGGTGATCGTGCAGGGCAGCGGCGGCAGCTTCGTCGTCCTGGCCGACATCGACGGCGACGGTATCGCGGACATGACGATCAATGTCCAATCGGCGACGGCCCTGGTTGCCGGGGACCTGCTGCTCTGAGAAAGGCGGATGGCGGCCTCGCCCTACTCCGTAGACCGGCAAGATGTCGTGCAGATTTTGCCGGGAGGCACCGGATCCTTTCTGAAATGGGTGGCCCTAGCTCCGGCTGGGGCCACCTAGCCATCAGAGCATGAAGTCGCTGGCCACCAGCGCCGTCGTCGAATGCACCGTGATCGCCATGTCGGCCACCTTGTCGCCATTGACGTCAGCAAGGACGGTGTAGACCCCCGCCCCGGCCGCCTGGATGATCACCTCGTGGCCGGAACCGGAGAAGACGCCGCCAGGGGTGAAGGTGAAGGCCGTATTGCCGTTGGCCGCATTCCCATCCGCATCGATTGGGCGGAGGTCGATCTTGTCGTCTTCGGCATGGGAGAAATCGGTGATGGTGTCTCGGCCCGCTGCAGCGACAGTGCTCTCAGAGAGAGTCCGATAAGCGAAATAGTCGTTGTCGGCACCCCCGGTCAGAGTGTCCGCTCCGACATTGCCAATCAAGACGTTGGTGACAGCATTGCCGATGAGGGTATCGGCAAATGTAGAGCCGAGCGCGTTCTCGATGCCGGTATACGTATCCCGTTCACTGAGGAAGAAGACTCCATTGGGATCGAAGAAGAGCCCTCCTACCCCGGTCTGAAAGTTGACGGTCACGGGACCTTGCGCGGTATGATAGTAGACCCAGTCAATTCCATTGCCCCCCGCCAGAATATCCGCCCCACCCTCTCCGACGAGCGTGTCATTGCCGTCGCCTCCGGTCAGCGTGTCATCGCCGGTAGCACCAAACAGCGTGTCATCACCGCCGCCGCCGGAGATCCAATCTGCCGCGGCACTGCCAAAAACTTTGTCGTCATGACTTGAACCGATCAGCCCTTCCAGGTTGAAGAGCCTATCGCCATCGGCATCACCGCCGACAGCATAGCCCACCAGAAGACTAGCGGTAATACCTGCAGACGAGTTCTGATATGAGACGATATCGATCGAGTCAGAAATATTGGATGGAGCGTTATCTTCTCCTCCATCGATATAATCTCGGCCAGATCCAGCGATAATCAAATCTGCGCCGATGCCGCCATCCAGGCCGTTTGTTCCGGCGCCGCCGACCAGAATATCGTTCCCGCTCCCGCCGTACAGCTGATCATTCCCGTTCTGGCCCTCAAGCCTGTCGTCACCATTGTCTCCGACGAGAGTATCGTCGCCATCGCCACCCCGCACCGTGTCCGCGTCGTCGCCACCATGCAGATCATCGTTGCCTGTTCCTCCGGAGACGGTGTCCCCTCCGCCACCTGCCTGCACGCGATCGTCGCCGCTGCCGCCGTCGATCTGATCTCTTCCGCTGGAGCCGTATATCAGATCGTTGCCGCCCAATCCGAAGATGACGTCGCCGTCAGAACCATCTGGGTGCAACGCAGCAATAAGGAGGTCCGGATCGGATGTGCCGTTTATCAAAGCCATGCTGCTTCTCCTATCCTGCAATTGGATATCCGAAATTCGACTCCGATCAATGCAAGGCAGTATGGCGTCGACATGGCGTCGATGCACGGGCTAGGCCGGTGAAGACATCATCGCCGCGCTGCCGACCGCGAGATCAGCGCGGCCCTCGAGCGCGATCTCCTCTCCTGACACCACCCGCCACGACCCGGAACAGGAGGCGAACGCCGTTCGCCGCGTGTGTGGAGTCCTGTGTGGAGTCAAAGGCGCGAAGCGACTGCGGGGACCGGCCGAAAAGGCCAGGAAAGCCGCCAAGTCCAGCGTTCTCAAGGGGCAAGGGGAATGGTGCCCAGGGACGGAGTCGAACCGCCGACACGGGGATTTTCAGTCCCATTTTGAGCCGTTTCAAGGCGGAACATGGTGCACCCCGTCGAAGAAAATGCCCTTTTATCTCAATCGACTAAGTGAACATGCGGCGCATGCTGGAACACCCTAGCGCGGCCAGTTCTAGTGCCAAATTGGTGCCAAATCCGTGGTACGATTGGGAGAGACTGCACCTACGGGAGCACTCCCATGAGCACTTCGA